>JBCCTP010000202.1:0-7862 GCA_039198505.1 Actinomycetota bacterium
ACGTCGTCGACGACCTCGAGTGGATGAGCCGACGTGGGTGGCGCGAGGCGCTCGCACGTGCTGCGGCCCGAGACGTTCGAGTCGTCGGCGTGTGCGGCGGGGCGATGATGCTCGGCTCCGCGATCCACGACCCCGACGGACTCGACGGAGGTCGGCGTGGATCCGTCGAGGGGCTGGCGTTGCTGCCCGTCGAGACGACGATGCGCGAGGGCAAGACGGTCCGCCGCGTGACCGTGCGTCCGTCGATCGGCACGACGCCGATGAGGTCGGACCTGGGCGGGTACGAGATCCGGCTCGGCCGGGTGTCCGGTTCCGCCGACGCTTGGTTGACCAACACCGCCAACGGCGACGTGGTCGGGTGGCGTCGGGGCAACGTGTGGGCGACGACCGTGCACGGCCTGTTCGAGACGGTCGACGTGGTCGAGTGGTTCGTCGGGCAGCGTCCCGAGCCATACCTCGACCGGACCGTCGATCAGCTCGCCGACCTCGTCGACGCGCACCTCGACACCGATCGACTCCTGCGCATGGTCGATCTGGAACCGCCTGCAGGACGCCCTCGCGACACGCAATAGTGTCGACCCGTGGAAACCAGTGCGTACCCGGCGTTCGGCGACGTCGAGCCGTTCGAGGCTCCCCGGACCCCGGACCAGGAACGGGGACACCGACTCCGCATGTGCGCGCTCGGGTACCGCATCTTCGGTGCGATGCGGTGGGGGCAACTCGGTGACGGCCACATCTCGGTGCGCGATCCGGAGTTGACCGACCACTTCTGGCTGCTCGACTGGGGAGTGCCGTTCTCGGAGGCCACGGTCGATCAGCTCGTGCTCGTCGCTCCCGACGGCGAGGTCCTCGATGCGTCGGGCACTCCGACCGGGGCGGTCAACACGGCGGGCTACAACATCCACGCCCCACTGCTGGCCGCCCGATCCGACGTGGTGTCCGCGGCCCACACCCACACACCCTTCGGCACCCCCTGGTCGGCGAACGTCGAGCCGTTCCGCGCTCTCAGCCAGGAGTCGACCGCGTTCGTGTTCGACCAGGCGATGTTCGACGACGAGGAGGTCGAGATCCTGTCGACCGACGGTGGACGTCGCATCGCCAAGGCACTCGGCAGGATGAAGCTCTGCATCCTCCGCAACCACGGGCTGCTCACCGTCGGTCGGTCGGTGGAGGAGTCGGTCGCCTGGTTCGTCATGGCCGAACGCGTGGCCGAGGTGCACGTGAAGGCTCCCGACGGTCGGGCGATCACCGACGAGGCGGCGCAGGTGGCGGCGGCGTCGATGGCCACCGACCAGACCGCCTGGCGCATCTTCCAGTGGCTGCTCCGCAGCACGATCCCCGACACGTCCGTCGTCGACTGAGCCGCGTTCGGCGAGCGTTGACGTCAGCCGAGGGCGACGACGGCGATGACGCCGAGCAACACGAGGCCGCTCGCGAGGTACTCGGCGCGGACGTGACGCTCGCGGAGCCACCAGGCCGAGACCGCGAACGCGAGCACGAGCTCGACCTGGCCGAGCGTGCGGACCTTGGCGACGTTGGTGAGGGTGAACGCGAGCGTCCAGCTCGCCGAGCCGGCCATGCTGAGCACGCCGACCGACATGGCGGGCCGCCACGCCGCTGCCACCGAGGCGAGCGAGTCGCGCTCCGACCACCGGATCTGGGTGCCGTTGATCAGGGTCTGGATCGTCAGCATCGCGGTGAGGGTGAGGATCGCCCGGTCCCAGGTCGACCCGCCGTCGAGTGACGTCGACGCACCCCGCAGACCGGCTGCGGCGAGCGCGAAGCCGAGGGCGGCGAGCACACCCATGAGCGCCGCCGGGTCACCGGCGAGACGGAGTGCGTCGGCGATCCGCGACGGAGCCGCCAGCCAGCCGAGGCCGGCGACGCAGATCGCGGCGCCGATCCATCCTGCGGCGGCGAGCGGCTCGCCGAGCGCCACGGCGGACACGATCGCGACGAGGATCACCTCGCTCTTCGAATAGACGGTGCCGATCGCGAAGTCGCGCAGGTCGAACGACCGGAGGAGGGCCACCGTGCCGAGGATCTGGGCGACGCCTGCACCGGCGACGATCCACCAGAAGCGGAGCGGAATCGACGGGACGTCCCGGCCGAGCGCGACGAACGTGATCGCACACGCGAGCAGCGCCCACGGCAGTCCGTAGGCGTATCGCACGAACCCCGCCTCGTTGAGCGACAGGAGGTCGCGCAGGCGGTGTTGGCGCGCCGTGCGGAGGATCTGGAACGTCGCGGCTGCGAGCGTGATGGGGATCCACACGGCTCAACGCCGGGCGGACGGAGCGGTCACGTCGGAGACGGCGGATACCAGACGTCGCCCTCGCCCAGGATCGAGTCGGCCTCCGACGGCCCCCATGACCCGCGGAAGTACGGGTAGATCGGGCCCGGCTCGTCGAGCGCAGGCTGGATCACGCGCCAGGTGCCCTCGACGACGTCCTGGCGGGCGAAGCGTCGGAGCGAGCCGATGAGAGCGTCGCCGAGCAGACGCTCGTACGCGTCCTGGCGTTCGCCGAGCGCAGCGGCGAAGTCGACGTCGACGTCGACCTCCTGGCTGTCGAGGTTGGGCCCCGGTGTCTTCGCCTGGAGGCCGAACGTGACGCCGTCGTTCTTGCCGAGCCGGAGGCGGATGAGGTTGCGTTCGGGAGTCGGACTGCCGAGCTCGTCGAACAGCATCCGCGGCGGTTCCCGGAGTTCGATCACGGCCTCGGTCGCGGCCTGCTCGAGCGACTTGCCGACCCGGACGTACCACGGGACGCCCGCCCAGCGCCACGAGTCGATGTCGAAGCGGGCCGCGGCAAACGTCTCGACCTGCGATTGCGGATCGACGCCCTCGTCGTCGCGGTAGCCCACGTACTGGCCGCGCACGAGCGAGCGACAGTCGAGTGGCCGCATCGCGTTGATGACCTTGGCCTTCTCGTCCTGCAGGAACCCGCTGTCGGGGCCCGCCGGCGGTTCCATCGCGAGCAGCGCGACGACCTGGAGGAGGTGGTTCTGCATCACGTCGCGGATGGCGCCGACGCCCTCGTAGAACGAACCCCGTCCCTCGACGCCGATGGTCTCCGACATCGTGATCTGGACCGACCGGACGTAGTTGCGATTCCACACCGGCTCGAGGAGCGTGTTCGCGAAACGGAACACGAGGAGGTCCTCGACCGCTTCCTTGCCGAGGTAGTGGTCGATGCGGAAGATGTGGTCCTCGGCGAACACTGAATGCAGGGTCTGATTGAGTTCGACCGCCGATGCGAGGTCGCGTCCGAACGGCTTCTCGACCACGATGCGGCCGCGCTCGTTGAGCCCGACCGACGCGAGCTTCTGGGCGACGGTGGGGAACATCGACGGCGGGATCGCCATGTAGAAGACGGCGTTCTTCGACCCGTGCCGATCGAGCGTGTCGCGCAGCTCGGTCCAGGTCATCTCGGACGCGTAGTCACCCTGGATGAGGTCGAGCCGGGCCGAGAGCGAGTCGATGGTCACCTGCTGGGCGTCGTCGACGTGGGTCTCGATCGACTCCCGCGCGCGTTGACGGAAGTTGTCGTCGGTCCAATCGCTGCGTGCCACGCCGACCACCGGGACCGTGAGCACGCCCGAGTGTTCAAGGTGGTAGAGCGCGGGGAAGAGCTTCCGTTTCGCGAGGTCGCCGGTGGCACCGAACAGCACGAGCGCGTCCGCCTCGGGCTGGTTGGTGTCGATCTGGGTGGTGTCGAGGTACGCCCCGCCACGCAGGTCGCCGATGTTGATCGAGCCGGGGGTGACGTTCGTGTCGCTCATCGGGTGCTGTCCTTTCGCTCCTTGTGCCCGCCGAACCCGGCGCGCATCGCCGAGAGGACCTTGTTGGCCATGTCGTCACGGCCTCGGCTGGAGAACCGCTGGTAGAGGGCGGCCGACAGGACCGGGACCGGGACCCCCTCGTCGACCGCTGCATTGATGGTCCATCGTCCCTCACCGGAGTCGCTGACGTGCCCGGAGTATTCGTCGAGGGCGGGGCTGTCGAGGTACGCCTCGGCGGTGAGGTCGAGGAGCCACGACGTGATGACCGATCCGCGGCGCCACACCTCGGTCACCCGGGCGAGGTCGATGTCGTACTGGTAGTACTCCGCGGAGTCGAGCGGTGCGGTCTCCGCGTCGTCGGTGTGGTCGATCGAGCCGATGTTCGCGTGGCTGAGCACGTTGAGGCCCTCGCCGAACGCCGCCATGAGGCCGTACTCGATCCCGTTGTGGACCATCTTCACGAAGTGGCCGGCGCCGGCCGGGCCGCAGTGGAGCCATCCGGCCTCCTCGGGAGCGATGTCGCCCGTGCGGCCGGGAGTGCGCTCGGCGGCCTGAACGCCCGGTGCCAGGGTCTCGAAGACCGGTTCCAGGCGCCCGACCGCCGTGTCGTCGCCGCCGATCATGAGGCAGTAGCCGCGTTCCAGTCCGTGCACGCCGCCGCTCGTGCCGACGTCGACCCAGTGGATACCGGCGGGCTCGAGTGCCTTCGACCGGTCGACGTCGAGGTGGTACCACGAGTTGCCGCCGTCGATGATCGTGTCGTCCTCGTCGAGGAGGGGCACGAGAGCGTCGACCGTGTCGCCGACGAAGGCGGCCGGGATCATCAGCCAGATCGAGCGGGGGGCATCGAGGGCGCCGACGAGATCGGCGAGCGAATGGGCGCCGCGGAACCCCTCGGACTCGAGTTCGGTGACCGCCTCGTCGCTCACGTCGTGCACGACCACGTCGTGTCCGCCCTGCTGGAGCCGGCGGGACATGTTGGCGCCCATCCGACCGAGTCCGACCATGCCGAGTTGCATGCGCGACAGCCTGCCACGGTCGAGAGCCAGCTCGTACCCTTCGGCCATGGCGGTTTCGCGAACGGGGGACGAATCGGCCGCGGACCGTCCCGACCGCGACCTCCGGCTCGCCCGGGAGGCCCACACCCGCCTGGTCGAGGCGCTCGATCGAACGGTCGACTCCGGCGGTCTCGACGCTGCGGGACCGTCGCGTCTCCCGGACTGGACGAGAGGTCACGTCCTGACCCACCTGGCTCGCAACGCCGACAGCCATCGACGCATGTTCGAGGGAGCCGCGCAGGACGATGTCGTCGACCAGTACGAGGGCGGAGCCGAAGGTCGCGACCACGACATCGAGGCGGGATCGACCCGCGCAGCCGACGAACTCGTCGAGGACGTCCGGTCGTCGGCCACGGCGCTGGAGGCGGCGTGGCAGGAGTCGGCGTGGAGCGGCGGAGGCCGTCGGACGCTCGCCGGCTCGGTGACCCCGTTGACCGAGATGCCGTTCCTCCGGTTGCGGGAGGTGTGGGTCCACCTCGTCGACCTCGATGTGGGTGTCGAGTTCGAGGACCTCGACGGCGCCTACGTCCGCCTCGAACTCCGCCGTCGGGAGATGACGTGGCGGTCACGCCTCCCGATGGGCATGTCGGGCCTCCCGCAGGCCGCCCTCGCCCTCGACCCGCCGGCCCGCCTCGCGTGGCTCATGGGCCGCCGCAGCATCCCCGGCCTCGACGACGTCACGTTCTGAGAGCGTCAGGCGGGGATGCTCACTCCGAGCCGATCCTTCAAGGCGGCGAAGGCTCGGGCCCGGATCGGCCCGGGAGTGATGAGGGCGTTCACGGCGTGGAGCGACGTGTGCGTCTGGCCCTCGGCTCGCAGATGGGTGACCTCGACTCCGGCGGCGGACAGTGCGTCGGCGTAGGCATGGCCCTCGTCGCGCAGCGGGTCGAACTCGGAGGTGACGATGATCGCCGTCGGCAGCCCGGACAGGTCGGGGTGACGGAGCGGCGCCGCACGCACGTCGGTCCGGTCGGACCGATCCGCGTAGTGGTCCCAGAACCACCGCATCAAGCCGGCGGTCAGGATGTAGCCGTCGGCGTTGTCGGTGTACGACGGGCGGTCACCCATGTCGTCGGTGACCGGCGTGACGAGCAACTGCGCCTCGATCGCCGGGCCGTCGCCCGCGTCGCGGAGCTGCTGCGCGACGACCGCCGCGAGGTTCGCCCCGGCGCTCCAGCCGGCCACCGCCAGCCGACCGTCGCCGCCCAGCGACGCAGCGTTGTCCGCGACCCACCGGACCGCGGCGAGGGCGTCGTCGGGCGCTGCTGGAAAGCGGTGCTCGGGCGCGTGGCGGTAGTCGAAGGACACGACGATCGCGCCGGTCTGCACGCAGAGGTCGCGGCAGAACGGATCGTCGGACTCGGTGTGTCCGAGCACCCAGCCACCGCCGTGGAAGTACACGACGATCGGGAGCGGGCCGTCTCCCTCGGGCCGGTACAGGCGGTAGGCGAGCTCGCCCTCCGCCCCCGGATACGTGCCGTCGACCACCTCGGCGACCTCGGGTCCCGGCGGGCGCATCGCCGCCGACGCATCCATGAACTCCCTCGCAGCATCGACCGGCAGCGTCTCGATCGGAGGCAGGCCGAGTTCGGCCATCATCTCGAGCATGACGAGCACGTCGGGCGCGACGGCCCGGATGATCCCGTCGTTGACGGTGCCGTCGCCAGCCGACGGATCGGCACCCGCGGCCCAGCGGCGGAACCCGAGGTAGTCGCGCTCGACCATCTCCTCGCACGCCCGGCGGTAGCGGTCGACTCCGCCCACGTACGGCAGGACGACCCGCGCCTTGCCGGGCACGTTGGCGCCCATGTACCAGGAGTTGGCTCGGGGGAAGAGCGTGATGTCGGCGAAGTCGAGCGTGTGCTGGACCCACCCGTCCTGGGCGGTCGTCGTCGGCTCGATCGCGTCGTGGCCGGCGGCGCGGAGTGCCTCGATCGTGTCGCACACGAGGTCGACGTGCTGCTCGATCGACACCGCCATGTTCGACAGCACCGACGGACTCTGCGGTCCCGTGATCATGAACAGATTCGGGAACCCGACGCTCATCAGCCCGAGGTAGGTGTGGGGACCGTCGGCCCACGAGTCGCGCAACGTGAGGCCGTCGCGGCCCTCGATGTCGACCGCCACGATCGCGCCGGTCATCGCGTCGAATCCGGTGGCGAACACCACCGCGTCGAACTCGAACGACCGCGTCGCCGTCTCGACACCCGTCTCGGTGATCCGCTCGATCGGTTCGCTCCGCAGGTCGACGAGTGACACGTGGTCGCGGTTGAACGTGTCGTAGTAGTCGGTGTCGAGGCAGAGCCGCTTGGTGCCGATCGGGTACGTCGTCGGACACAACGCCTCGGCCGTGGTCGGGTCGTCGACGATCTCGCGGATCTTGCCGCGCACGAACTCGGCGGCGGTGTCGTTGGCGTCGGGATCGAGGAGCAGGTCGTTGAACGACCCCATCAGCGAGAAGATCGTGCCCTCGTCCCAGGCCTTCTCGTAGCGCCGCTGCCGCTCGCCCTCGTCGACCGTGAGCGCACCCTCGGCGGGGATGTCGCGCGGGACGCCGGCCGACGAGTACCGCGCCTCGTGCCGGTACTCGTCGACCCGCCCGTCGATGCGCGCCCGCTTGTCGGGCCGCGGGGGACCGTTGTGCGCCGGGATCGAGAAGTTGGGTGTCCGCTGGAAGATCACGAGCTCGTCGGCCTCGGCGGCGATGTGGGGGATCGACTGGATGGCCGACGATCCCGTGCCGATCACGCCGACGCGCTTGCCCGAGAAGTCGACACCCTCGTGGGGCCACCGGCCGGTGACGTACACCTCGCCACCGAACGTCGTGGCTCCCTCGATGTCGGGGTCCTTCGGCGCCGACAGACATCCGGTCGCCATGACGTACCACCGACAGCGGATCGTCTCGCCGGCGCCGTTGGTCTCGTCATGACCTGCGGGCGACACGTCGATCGACCACGTGGCCGACGCATCGTCCCAGGCGGCGTGGTCGACCCGGGTCGAGAACGTGACGTCGCGCCGCAG
>JBCCTP010000203.1:0-7848 GCA_039198505.1 Actinomycetota bacterium
CGAGCGGATCGAGGGCGTCGTTCAACTCGCCGACGGCCGCGCGCACCACGTGGCGCTCGCCCTCGGCCTTGCGCATCAGCCAGTGACGCATCCAGCCGGGGATGGTGACGCCCGGCTAGAACCCCGTGCCCTTCGCCGCATGTTCGGCCTCGTCGATCCAGTCGGACCGATCTCGGCGGCTCCACCAGAACCCGGCGAGGCAGGCGAGCTCGACCCGGACGAGCATCTTCGCCCGCGACGAGCGCGGCGTGTTCCGCCGGACGACCTCGACGATCTCGGCGGGACTCCAGCCGGCCGACAGCAGGGCACCCACCCGACGGGCGACCTGGAGCTCGAGGTCGCGCATCTCGGTGCGGACCGAGCCGCAGTCGTCGCACCAGCAGGTGCGCTTCAGTCCGGTCTCGGCGTCGGTCTCGTCGGCTCGGCAGTCCATGTGGGCTCCTCGGTGGGTCGTTGGTCGGGGTCGATCGTTCGGACGGGTGGGTCGTCGATCGGCGGCGGCGGAAGGGGTCGGTTCGACCAACGTGCTCGGTCGGGCTCGATGCCTCAATGGGGAGTTGTCCCCGGTGGCCGGATTTCTCCGGCGGCGATCCCGTCTGGCATGCGACCATCGGTGGAGGCGATCACCCGAGGAGGAACGTGATGGCAGTACAGCGAGACCACCCGTACGGGCAGTTCAACTTCCTGGTCGAGATCGACGGAATCGAGGCGGCGGGCTTCTCGGAGGTGTCCGGGCTCGACGGCGAGGTCGACGTGATCGAGTATCGGACCGGCAACTCGGTGTCGACCCCGATGAAGGTGCCCGGGCTCGTGCGGTACGGCGATGTCACGCTGACCCGCGGTGTGATCGGGTCGCTCGAACTGTGGAACTGGTTCGAGCAGGTCGTGAACGGCGACGAGAACAGCCACCGGACGATGGTGATCCTCCTGCTCGACGAAGAACGCGAACCCGTCCTGCGGTGGGAGCTGCGCAACGCGCGTCCCGTCCGACACGTCAGTGGTGCCCTCGATGCACTCGGTCGAGCGGTCGCCGTCGAGGAGTTGGTGCTCGCCCACGAGGGTCTCCGGATCGAGTGATCTCGTCGTCCCGATGACCGCTCCCGCTCCCGTCGCGTCGTTCCGATTCCGGGTCGAGGTCGTCGCGCGCGGCCCACGTGGTGGTGGCGGCCGAAGCGTCGAGATCGACGTGAGCGAGGTACGCCTGCCGCCGTTCCGTCGCCGACCGGATCCGACGCGCGAGCCGAGGGAGACGCCGAGCCCACGGCGCGCGACGGAGACCTCGGCGAACCTGATCCTCCGGCGCGGTCACACCGGGTCGACCGAGTTCTACGACTGGTGGCGGGAGGAGAATGATTCGAAGCGGCGCACCCGCCGAGACGTGATCGTGACCGTGCTGAACGAGGACGGGAAGCCCATGACCAGATGGTCGTTCGACGAGTGCCGACTGGAGTCGTTCGAGTACTCGCCGCTCGACGCCCTCGACTCCGCCGTGTTGATGGAGACCGCCGAGATCAGTTTCGAGCGGGCGACACAGGAGCAGCGGTCTCGCTGACCACGGTCGACGGGTCTGCGTCGCCGTCCTGATCGGCGTGGGCAGCACGGCGATCGGCGAGCAGCGCCATCACGCCGGTAGCGATGATGACGGCGAAGCTGAGGCCCGCCATCTGCGGGATCGTGAACACGCCGAACGCCTCGACCCACTTCCCCGAGCACGGTTCGGTGAACGAGCACAGGTTCGACGTCTCGGGGAACCACTGGATCCACGTGTGGTACGCGCTGGTCCCGAACCCGACGACGGCGATCGGAAGCCCGTACGCCAGCACACCTCGGTCGCGACGGACGAGCCCCATCACGAACAGTGCGGCGAGCGGGTACATCGCGATTCGCTGGTACCAGCACAGCTCACACGGGATGAACCCCGCTCGTTCGGAGAACCACAGGCTGCCGAGCGTGGCTCCCACGGCGACGAACGCCGAGATCGGCAGCGCCCGCCGCACGACCGTCGCTCGCCAGGCCGGGACGAAGGCTGCCGCGACGGTCGACGCCACGAGGATCGCCAGCACGACGACGAAGAAGCGCGCCATGGTGTCCGCATCCATCCCGACCAGCATGCAGTTCTCATCGGTCGCCGTCGACCCACCCCGAGCAATTGGAGTCGAAGGTCCCGGGCCGGGAATCCCTGGGACTGCCCGTGGTCAGGTGTCGGCGCGACTGCGGGCGTCCTGGAGGAGTTCGATGACTGCGGGGCGAGCTTGGTCGGCGTCGGTGAGCGTCTCGAGGAACGGCACGCGCGCCATCCGAGGCCCGGCGGGTGTCTCGGCGGTCAGCGTCACGCCGTAGCGGTCGATGCCGACCATCTTGGCGTCGGTGGCATCGCCGAGTCCGGCGAGCACCTGGACGTACATCAGATTGGCGTCACGGTGGTCGTCGTTCATGTGCTCGACCACTCCCCCGCCCACGTCGGCCAGCGGATCGACCTCGGCCACGGCGTAGTCGTCGGCGGTCTGCCAGCTCATGTGGCCGAAGCCACCCACGTACCGGACCGACTCGACGTTGAGCCGCCAGAACCCGAAGTCGGTGAAGTCGGCGTAGTACGACGCGTACGGGTGCTTCTCGAGGTACCGGTCGCGCAGCTCGCCGGGCTCGTCGAGCAGTTCGAGCCGACCGACGAGGGTGAGGCGAGCGTTGCCGAGCGGGTCGCCGTCACCCGACATGTCGACGACGAGCAGACTCACCCGGTCGTCGCCACGCGCGTTGACGGTGTGCTCGGCCATCTCGCTGACGAGCACGATCGGCTGGCCGGTGTCGTCGGCTGCGTACGACACGACCGATCCGTACGGATACCCCTCGGCGGTGAGGGTCGACAGGGTGGCCATGCGGTTGGCGGCGACGAGCGTGCGCGACAGCTCCGCGTCGCTCGGGAACGACGACGGATCTCCGGCGATCGGCGGACCGGCCTGCCCGCCGCCGTGCTCCTTGGGTCGGCTCATCGTTCGGTTCTCCTTGGTGGCGATGTCGTGACGTCCTGACTCCCCGCAGTGTGGTCGACGGCGAGCCCGTTGACGACGCCGGCCCCCGACGTCACGAGTTCCTAGGCTTCGTCGGCGATGGCGGTCGCTCCACCCCTGATCGCGGTCGCGATCGCCCGGACGACCGATGACGAGCGATGGACGGCGGTCGTCACCGACGCAGAGTCCCGCGACGACGTCTGGTGGGCGACCGATCTCGACCCCGCAGAGCTCGTGCGACACCTCGGGACGGTCGAGCGCGACCGGACGCCTCGATGGGTCTGGTGGGGCCACGACACCGCCCGAGCGCTGGCGCATCTCGACGTCCGGCCGATGCGCTGCTGGGACCTCGCCGCGGTCCACCGACTCCTGCACGGTGACTGGCGGGCGAACGCCGCTCGGGTGTGGGCGCGGGCGAACGATCTCGACTCGTCGTCGATTCCCGAGCTCCGTCCGCCGGATCTGTTCAGCGCCGCCGACGATCACGATCCCGAGCAGCCGGTGCGGGCCGACGGACACCTCGACCCGGCGTGGGCGGAGGGCGGCTGGAGTGAGTCTCCCGCCCGTCTCCGACGGTGGAACCTCCTCGCGCTCGACGTGCTCGATCGGCAACGGTCGCTGGCCGATGCGCTGGCGTCGGAGCGTCCTGCGATCTCGTCGACGCTGCAGGCCGAGTCGACCGCGGCGATGCTCGCCGCCGAGCTGGAGGTCGAGGGATTGCCGTTCGATCGGGAGGTCGGCGAGCGGATCCTCACCGATCTGGTCGGCCCACGCCCACGTTCGGCTGCCGAGGAGGTCGAATCCGTGGCGCAGCGCGACGAGTCGGTGCTGCGGCACGTGCCCGACGGACCCTCGTACGACCTCCGCTCGCCCGAGCAGGTGAAGTCGATGCTGCGACGGTGCGGCGTCGAGGTGCCCGACACCCGGTCATGGCGTCTCGAGCGACTGGTCGACGCCCATCCCGTCGTGCAGCCGCTGCTCGACTGGCGCAAGGCCGAGCGGATGGCGACGACGTTCGGGTACGGGTGGATCGACGAGCACGTCGAGCCGGTGGGCTCGAATCTGGGGGCGGATCTCGCAGCGAGCCGTGGTCGGCTCCGCGGTCGCTGGTCGTCGAGCGACGGCGCCGCCGGTCGGATGACGGCGACGGCCGGGCTGCACAACATGCCGGCCGAGATCCGCCCCGCGGTCGAAGCCGAGCCGGGACATCGGTTCGTCCGCGCTGATCTCGGACAGATCGAGCCGCGCATCCTGGCCGCCGTCGCTCGTGATGCCGACCTGGCCCGAGCGACCCAGGACGACGACATGTACGCGCCGGTCGCCGCCCGCCTGCGAGTCGACCGGGAGATCGCCAAGGTCGCGGTGTTGGGAGCGATGTACGGACAGACGACCGGCGTCGGCGCCGAGGCCCTTCGGGGTCTGGAGCGCGAGTACCCGACTGCGATGGGGTTCCTCGCCGACGCCGACCGCGCTGCGCAGGGCGGGAACGATCTGCGGACCGTCGGTGGGCGACTCGTCCGGATGTCGTCGGGGACGGATGGCGCAGCCGGGGCACTCAGCTCGACCGGCTCGCTCGGCGCGGCGGTCGACGACGGTGCGGATCGATCGCGGGCGGCCGCCCGCGGCCGGTACGGGCGCAACGCGATGATCCAGGGAGCGGCGGCGGAGTTCTTCAAGGTCTGGGCGTTGCTCGTCCGGGCGCGCACGGCAACGGCGGCGACGGACGCTCGGATCGTGCTCTGCCTGCACGACGAGTTGCTCGTCCACGCACCCGACGACGCGGTCGAGACGGTCCGCGCCGCGATCGACGATGCCCTCGTCGAAGCCGCCGCCCGGTGGAGTCCAGCCGCTGGTTCCGGGGTGCGGTTCGTCGCCGACACGTCGATCATCCGGCGCTGGTCCGACGCCAAGTGAGTGCCGGGTTCCGGTCTGCTGGTGGCTCGGGTGGCACCTGCGTCGGGCGTCGTGTGCGTCAGGTGTCGACGGCGTCGGCGGTGAGCCAGTCGGGCGTCTGTTCGCCCGGCCGGTAGGGCGAGTCGGTCCGCTTGGCGACGAGTGACGTCGCGTCGTCGAGAGCGAACGCCGCGTCGTCGGGAGTCAGGAGTGGTGCGGCGATCCACGCCGGTCCGTCGAGTCGGAGGTCGTCGAGCTGGCGACGTCGCAACTCCCACGGCAGATCGGTGACCGATCGTCCGTCGGCCCACAGCAGATCGGAGGTGAGCAGCACGGTCGGGGCGGTTCCGGCGGCTGCGTTACGGGCGCCGCTGTCGCTGCGGATGCGGAGTCGGCGGGCCAGCCCGCTCCGATCGGAACGGAGATCGTCGAGGTCGGGACCACGGCCGTCGTCACCGCCGAACGGATCGTGGGACGACGCCACCGGCACGATGGTTACGTCGAGGATCAGCTCCCGGTGCCCGATCGCGCGCCCGATCCGTCGGATCTCGGGGAACCGCATCGTGAGGTCGTCGCGGCCGGGCGATGCTTCGCGATCGCCGGGCCCGCCGGAATGACCGTCGATCGTGACGCGGCCGTGGTCGATCGTGACGATCACCCGGAGACCCGGCCAGGCGGTCTCGAACGCCCATCCGTCGGGCTCGGCGACGAGCGCCTCGATCTCGTCGCGAGTCGCCGCCGTCGCCGTCATCGGTTCCGGTTCGGTGGGCACCGGTTGCCGGTCGGCGTCGATGGGCGGGTCCATGCGATGGATCAGCCAGTCCCTCGAACCCCGCATCGAGAAGAGCGCGTACTTGCCGGTGGCCCGGCGTCCCTCGAGCGTGATGACGACCTTCTCGTCCTCCCACTTGTGGATCTCGTAGGTCCCTCGATCCCAGTTGGTCAGCCGTCCACGGCCGTAGCCGGGGTCGGCGTCGTCTCGGCCGCGCTCTTCGTCGATGTCGAGGAAGTCGAGCGAGTGGTCCTCGGTTGCCACGGCGAGGCGATTCTCGGCCGGGTTCCACGGAACGCCCCGCGGCAACGCCCACGACCGAAGAACTCCGTCGTGTTCGAGCCGGAGGTCCCAGTGCAGACGGGTGGCGTCGTGCTGCTGGATCACGAACCGACGCCGCTCGTCCACCCCCTCAGTCTCGCCCCACCTCGCTCGTTCCGTCTGGACGATCGGGCTGATCAGGCTGATCGGCCTCGTCGGGCTGATCGGCCTCGTCGGGCTGATCGAGCGGCTCGGGCGGATCGGCCGGCTCGTCGCCGGAGGGGAACGTGAGCGTTTCGACGATCTGATCTCGGAGCACGCTGGTCGGATCGGTGGTCGTTCGGAGACGGAGACCGAAGTGGTGCGAGATCACGACCAGGTCGTCGGAGCCGTCCGACGTCGGGATCACGCGCACGTCGGCGAACAGCCCAGCGCGGATGTTGAGGTTGTCGCCGTCGGCCGACGTACCGACCGTGACGCACTCGTCGTCGGCGACGCACCCCTCGGCGGCTGCGGCGGCGCCGACGACGGAGACCACCCAGGAATCGATCGGCTCACCGTCGAACACGGCGTCGATCGGGTCGGCCTCGAGACCGCTCTCGGCGAAGAAGTCGTCGGCCGGCTGACCGTCGAACAGTTCACCGACCCGGGCGACGACGACGTCATCGCTCGGTGGGGTGTCGGCGGTCGGTCCGACGAGGAGCCGATCGGACGAGCCGCCGATCGTGGCGTCGGTCGGGACGTCGAACGAGACCTCGAGTCCCGCGAGATCGGCGGTCACGGTGTCCTGTCCCGGTGAGGAACCGGGTGACCGCGACACCGTCGGCTCCGGCTCGACGATCCACACCCCCCGATCGGAGTCGTCGATGTGGTCGGGGTCGTCGGTGAAGCCCGTGATCGTCCCGCCGGGCGACCCGGGCGACGGTGACGGCTCGGTCGTGAGTGACCCCGGCGCCGGCTCGTCGGGGTCGATCGACACGGCGAGCGGAAGGTCGTTCGGATCGTCGCTCTCGGACGGCGCGACCGACGCCGCCGACGGTGCGAGGTCGGCGATCTCCCGGTGGCGGCCCGGGGACATGACGAAGAGTCCGGCGGCGACGACCGCCGAGGCTGCCGCGGCCACGAGTCCGAGGCCGGCCCATCCCGATCGGTCCATCCTCCGGCCGGGGTCGCGCGGCGCCTCGGTGAACCGGATCTCGTCGGTGGTCGATGCCTCCGGCTCGGCGTCGACGGTCCCGTCGACGTCGTCGAAGGCCGCCCACATTCGCTCCTCGACACGAGACCGCTCGTCGTCGGCGAGGGGCTGGAGCGAACCGGGCCGGCGCAGCGCCACCACGACGGTCTCGGGCAGCTCGGGGTCGTTCAGATCAGTCATGGACGGCCGCCTCCTGCGGCACCCAACGGTCGGAGAAGCCGGAGTCGAGCGTCAACGCCGAGACGTGGACGTCGTACGCATCGAGGAGTGATCGTCGCGCTCGGGCGAGCAACGATTCGGTCGCCCGGTAGGTCATCGACATCGCCGTGGCGACTTCGCTCACGGAGCACTCGTCGACGTAGCGAAGCATGAGGACGGCCCGTTGACGGATCGGCAGGCTGTCGAGGGCATCGCCGACGGCGCCGTCGATGTGGCCTCCGTCGAGCGGGTCGCTGGCGGGACCGACCGTTCCGACCACCCGTTCGCCGAGCAGCCGTTCTCGACGGCGAGCCTCCCGGCCGTCACGCCGCCAGTGGTCGATCAGACGCTTACGGGCGACGTCCATCAGCCACGCCGGTGAGACCTGGTCGCATCGGTCGGTCTGGACGACGCGCGCCGCTTCGGCGAACGTCTCGGCGGTGACGTCCTCGGCGACGGCCCGGACGCCACAGCGTCGGTACACGAACGAGAAGACCGAGTCGGCTTCGGCACGGAACAAG
>JBCCTP010000204.1:0-7810 GCA_039198505.1 Actinomycetota bacterium
CTCGACGCCGCCGTCTCCGGCCTCGAGATCCTCGGTGGGAGCGCGCTCGACGGCGTCGAGTGGATCAGCGGATGGCCGCCCTCGACACTGCGCGACCTGCTTCCCGATCCGCTCGGGTGGTTCGACTGACGCGGTCCGGCGCTCGACGGTCGCCGATTTCTTGACGAACTCCAGAGGCGCTGCCGGCTCAAGGGTCCGTCAGGGCCCGCCGAGGTCCATGTGATGGTCTCCGTTCGGCGCGCGACGCTCGATGATCTCGAGGCGATGGTCGGGGCCTACACGGCTGCCTGGAGAGAGGGCTTCCGCTACATGTTCTCCGCGTCGGTCTTCGCCGACCACGCGTTCGACGACGAGCGACGCGAGGAGTGCCACGACGCCGTCCTCGGCGACGACTGCGACACCTACGTGGTCGAGGTCTGCGATCGGGTGGTCGGCTTCGCCGTCGCGCGCGCCAGCGCCGAGCGGGCGATCGACCTCGACGACATCTGGATCCATCCGTCGGCCTGGGGGTCGGGAGCCGCCGCCGCCCTCGTGACACGGATCGAGGAGGACTTGCGCGCGTCGGGCGGAGGCGAGGTCATCGCGTGGATCCCCGAGGACTCGCCGAGCGGCCGGCGGTTCTTCGACAAACTCGGCTGGCGACCGACGGGGACCGTCGAGTGGCTCGCCCTGTACCCCGAGCAGCCCAACCGCCTCTTCGAGTACGGCCACCGAGTGGCCTGATCCGGCTCGCACTGCACGGCGGCCACGCCGGTCACTCCGTGGCCGTCAGTGGTCTCCGGATGGCCTCACCGTGGCGGGCCACGACGGTGCCGTCCTTGACGACGACTCGGATCCTGTTCATGTCCTGGAGGACCCGGATGTCGGCGAGCGGGTCTCCGTCGACGATGACGAGGTCGCCGACGGACTCGGGCGTCAACGTGCCCACTCGGCCGCCCGAGTCGAACGCCCAGCCGCCGTCGCGTGTCGCGCAGAGCAGGGCGTCCGCGGGTGTCATCTCGAACAGATCGACGAAGTACTCGAGTTCCTTGCCCTGCGTGCCGTGGGGCGTGATCGACAGGCCGTAGTCGCCGCCCACGGTGACGCGTACGCCCACCTCGCGCAGACGCTTGACCGACGCGATGGTGGCGTCGACCTCGAGCTGGTACCCCTTGGACACCGCGTACTCGCGCGGGATCCCGATTTCGTGACCGCGTTCGAGCAAACCGACCTCCCACGCGACACCGGGCCCGACCGACAGCCGATCGCGCGCTTCGGCGAGCATGTCGACGGCCTCGTCGTCGAGGAAGTTGGCGTGGCCGACGAAGTCGATGCCGTGCCGGACCGCTTGCTTCACGGCAGCCGCCGATCGGGCGTGACAGGCGACCCGCATGTTCCGGGCGTGCGCCTCGCCGACCGCCGCCGCGACCTCCTCGTCGGTGTACGTCAGCACGCCGGGTGGCGCCTGCGTCGAGAGCGCTTCACCGTCGAGGAAGATCTTGATCACGTCGACGCCCTTCTTCGCGAGGGTGCGCACCTCGCGGCGGATGGTCCACGGATCGTCGGCGATGATCTTCGCCGAGCCGGAGTCGTCGGCGTTGCTGCCGGTCGACCCGAGGTCGCGGTCGTTGGCCAGCAGGCGCGGGCCGGGCACTCGACCCGAGGCGATGACGTCGCGGAGCGCGATGTCGAGACACTGGGCCGACCCGAAGCTGATCGCCGAGGTGAACCCGGCCGCCACGACGCGCGCGGCGTTGTCGACGGCGTCGAGCATCGCGATCGGTGCCGGGACGGCGTTGAGCGCCCGCGGGTCGGCGTTGCCGTACGACAGGTGCGCGTGCGACTCGGTCATGCCCGGCATGAGGAAGCACCCGTCGGCGTCGAGGTGATCGGCGTCGTCGACGCGCGGTGCGGAGTCGGTCGGACCGGCGTATGCGACGACGCCGTCGTCGATGACCACGGTTCCGTCGACGATCACCGTGTCGTCGACGCCCGTGAACAGATGCGCACCGCGAGCGAGGAGTGTGCTCATCGACTCGAACCTCCGGGTGTGAGGCGGAGCAGTCGCTCCGCATTGGGTGTGAGGGACGCGGCGAAGTCATCGGCGTGGTCGGGCGTGTCCCACCCGCCGAAGTTCGTTCCGTAGACGAGCCGCTCGGTACCGACGGTGTCGACGAGCAGGTCGCGCGCGGGGCCCGCACCGACGTGCGCGTCGAACCACAGGCGGGACAGCTCCTGAGCGAACCCGGCCGGCTTGCCCCGGAAGCGGAGCATCGAGTCGAACCGCTCGGTGAGGAGTGCGACGGCGCCCCCACCGTGCGAGAGACAGACGTCGAGACCGGCATGCCGATCGAGCACGCCGCCGAGCACGAACGTGGCGGCGACGATCGTCTCCTCGGCGGTGTATCCGGCGACGAGATCGAGGCCGTGCCGGCGCAGACGATCGGGCGTCGGCCCCTCGCCGTCGTTGGTGGCGGCGTGGATGAACAACGGGAGGTCGCAGGCGACGAGCGTGTCGAAGAACGGGTCGAGGGCCCGGTCGTCCCATGCGATCCCGTAGTCGGTTCCCACATAGACGGCGCTCAGTCCGAGTTCGGCGGCGCGCTCGGCCTCGCAGCACGCCGCCGCGACGTCCTGCAGCGGCACCTGTGCCGCACCGAGCAGGTGTGGACGTCCGGCGACCAACTCGGACATCGCCGTGTTCGTCGCACCGGCGAAGTCCGCTGCGGCGCCGGCGTCGATCCCGCCGAAGAACGTCAGCGGATTGGGCGACAGCATCTGGCGGTCGATGCCGTGACGCTCCATGGCGCGTCCCCGCCGGTCGACGTCCATGAACACCGACCCGCGGTACGGCGCCGGGCGCATCGTGTACCGACCGACTCGGAACTCCGGCACGCCGTCGACGTCGGACAGGTCGGGGCCGAACGTGCCGGCACACCCGAACGCATCCTCCAAGACGACGTGTGCATGCAGATCGATGACGTGACCCGTCACGACCGAAACCTACGGCTCTCGCCGTCGCCCGGCCGACGCGGAGGCGCGAGCGGTGGGCGCCGATGATCGCGTGACGAGCCAGGCACGTCACGCGACACGTCAGGCGGGTCCGGAGAACATCCCCTCGGGCATCTGGTCGGCCTTCGCGTAGTACTCGGTCTTCGGGTCGTACCCACGAGCGGCCTCCTCGCCCGCAGCGCACTCGGCGCGACCGACGACCATCCAGTGGACCTCGTCGGGACCGTCGGCGAGACGCAGCGTGCGCTGCGACGCGTACATGTCGGCCAGCGGGGTCCACTGCGACACGCCGGTGGCGCCGTGGATCTGGATCGCCTGATCGATGATCTCGCACACGCGGATCGGGACCATGGCCTTCACGGCCGACACCCACACCCGGGCCTCGGCGTTGCCGAGCTCGTCCATCGCCTTGGCGGCCGTGAGCACCATGCGGCGCATCGACTCGATCTCGATACGGGCCTTCGCGATGGCCTCCATGTTGCCGCCGAGCTTGGCGAGCGGACGACCGAAGCCCTCGCGGCTGAGACCGCGGGACACCATCATCTCGAGCGCCTTGTCGGCCTGGCCGATGGACCGCATGCAGTGGTGGATACGACCGGGACCGAGGCGGAGCTGGCTGATCTCGAAGCCACGGCCTTCGCCGAGCAGGACGTTGTCGTACGGCACGCGCACGTCGTTGAAACGCAGGTGCATGTGGCCGTGCGGTGCGTCGTCCTTGCCGAACACGTTGCAGGGGCCGAGGATCTCGACGCCGGGCGTGTCCATCGGCACGAGGATCTGGCTCTGCTGCTTGTGCGGCGGGCCGTCGGGATCGGTCTTGACCATCACGATCATGATCTTGCAGCGGGGATCTCCTGCGCCGGAGATGTAGAACTTCTCGCCGTTGATGATCCACTCGTCGCCGTCGCGCACCGCGCGGGTCGACACGTTCTTCGCATCGGACGACGCGACGTCGGGCTCGGTCATCGCGTACGCCGAGCGGATCTCGCCGGCGAGGAGCGGCTCGAGCCACTGCCGCTTCTGCTCGGGCGTGCCGACCCGCTCGAGCACCTCCATGTTCCCGGTGTCGGGCGCCGAGCAGTTCATCGACTCGGACGCGAGCGGGTTCTTGCCCAACTCGATCGCGATGTACGCGTAGTCGAGGTTCGACAGGCCCTCACCGGTCTCAGCGTCGGGGAGGAAGAAGTTCCACAGGCCGACCTCCTTGGCCCGCACCTTGACCTTCTCGAGCGCGTCGAGCTGACCGGGTGCGTACGACCAGCGGTGCTCGCGTCCCTCGCCGAGCGCGAAGTACTCGCGGCTCATCGGCTCGACCTCGTCGCGGATGAAGGCCTTCACCTGCTCGTACAGCGGGCGGACGCCCTCGGACATCCGCAGGTCCCACATGTCGGGTGTTGAATCGAGCGTCGGCATCGTCTTCTCCTCGTCTGCGACCCGTCGCGGGTCGGCTCGGCACCGGTGCACCCGACGGTAGTGGTGCTGCTCGAAGCGCTCACCATCGTCCGCGCGGTGCCTGTGTCACGTGCTCACCAGCGGGCGACCGACCGACGGTCCTCGTTCTCTCCGCGTTCGTCGACCGCCTAGAGTGAGAACGCGGGCGGATGGAGTCGGCGGCGCGTGGTGTCCGCACTCGGGGTCGGTGCCGCAGCCGCCGCCACGATCGGAGTGCCGTCGCTGCCCACCGCGGGCGGACGTGCAGGAGCCGACGGCCGGGTCTCGTCCGACATCCGTGCGACGGGCCGAGCTCGCGACGGCGCGCGGCGCGACGATCCCCCCACACGTTTCGACCCGTTCGTCGAGTCGGCGTTCGGGACGAGCCACGAAGGACGACCGATCATCCGCTGGGTCGCCACTCCACCGGCGCCCCGCGTGAGCGTGGTCGTCGTCCTCGGGATCCACGGCAACGAGAGAATCACGCTCCCGCTCGCCGCATCACTGATGAACGCGCGGCGCCCGAATGACGTGAAGGTCACGATCGTGCCGGCAGCGAATCCCGACGGGTGGGCGAACCGGACGCGGCGGAACGCCCAGGGCGTCGACCTCAACCGGAACTTCCCGTGGCGATGGAGTCGATCGACCGGCGGGCCGGGACCGGGATCGGCACCGGAGACGAAGGCGATGATGCGACTGATCGAGGACGATCAGCCCGACCTGTGCGTGTGGGTGCACCAGCCGCTCGCGTACGTCGGTCCGATCGGCGACACACCGCGGCGCTACGCCGAGAGGTGGGCCGAGACCGTGGGAGATCGCGTGCGACTCGGCATCGACCAGCACGGCGGCGGCGAGACGTGGGCCAACCGCGTCGTCGGATCTCCGTCGCTGCTGGTCGAGGTCGCCACGTGGGACACCCGGGAGGACAGGATCTGGGCGCACACCCAGGCGTTCTCGAACGTCCTGGAGATCGTGACCCCGAGGACCCGCTGACCGTCAGCCCGAGACGCCGGCGTCGACCACGTCGGGATGATGCTCGGCGACGATGTCGGGATAGCTCCGCACGAAGTAGTTCCAGAGCTGCTCGCCGTAGGTGGACGCCCGATGGGTGGACGCCATGTCGCCGACCCCGGCGATGGTCTCGTGTCGAGGCGCCATGAACCCCGCGTCGCGATGTCGGGGGCTCGCCTCGACCGCCGCGGCGAACGACGGATCGACGGGCAGACGGAGGAGTTCGGTGTCGAGCGACGGTCCGTGGAAGTACGCCGCCGAGAACCGCTCGGTCTCGGTGATGACCCGGTGGGGCGTGGCGACGAGGTAGTTCCCGGTCATCGCCTGCAGCATCTCGCCGAGATTGACGACGAGACGATGGCGCGACGGCGGGACCGCGATCCAGGTTCCGTCGGGCGCCTCGACCTCGAGGCCCGGAGTCTCGCCCGCTGCGAGCACGGTGAGGAACCCGGTGTCGTGGTGCGCGTTCACACCCGCGCCGCCGTCGGGCGTCGGCGGGTAACGGATGAGCTTGAGCAGCGACATCGGTTCGCGGTCGAACACGGGACGAAGGTGATCTGAATCGAGACCCATGCCGACCGAGAGCGCCGCGAGAAGCCGATCGGCGACGTCACGCAAGGCGGCGACCCACCGCCCCACCAGGTCGGCGGAGCCCGGGAGCACGTCGTCGGGGAACCACTGGTTGGGACCGAAGAGCCGATCGCTCGGCCGGTCGGGACGCGGTGTCCGCGCCGGGTGCTCGGTCCACAGGTCGACCTGCTCACGGATGTCGGGGCGGCCGTTGGTCGACTCCGACCCGATGCGCTCCCATCCCCGGATGTGGGGGCTGTGCCGCTTGTCGATGGTCTCCTTCACCTCGACCGGCAGCGCGAACAACCGGTGCATCAGTTCGTCGACGTCGTCGAACAGCGTCGGCGGGACCCCGTGATCGTCGACGACGAAGAAGCCGATCTGGTGGCACACGTCGACGATCTCGCGGGCAGCCTCGACAGCGTCGGTTCCGCCTCCGTCCCAGCGAGCGAGCTCGACAACCGGGATCTCGTGTCCGGTCGTGGAGGTCATGGCGAGAGTCTCGCGCCGGGACGGCTCAGGTCGGCGACGGCTCGGCTTCGCGGGCGAGGCGAGCGGCGCGGAACGACTGGATGGCGAAGAAGAGGAACACACCGGCGACCACCACGGTGGCGAGCTGGGCGAACAGCGCCCAGCCGGTGCTGCCGCGGCCGATCGCCGAGCCGAGGCTTCCGAGGATGGCCAGCAGCGAGATGGCCGCGGCCGCGTGCATGAGGTGCTTGTTGAGGTCGGGCTTGGCTCGACCGACGAGACCGATGACGACGAAGACCACACCGATGAAGGCGGGGATCAGCGACGTGGCGCTGCTGGAATCGGAGGCCACGGTGACGAGGACACCGACCGCGATGAGCACGGCGCCGGCGATGATCGACTTGGATGCCATCTCGTCAGCGTACGAGCGGGGTGCTCAGACCGGGTGATCGATGGCGGGGATGCCGTCGATCGAGGTGGTGTTCTTCTCCCGCCAGTAGTCGGCGATCTGCTCATCGGACTTCGCTCGACCCCAGTCGAGCAGTCGAGGCCGGTCGTCGACGTAGTCCATGAACGGGATCGAGAAGCCGCACGAGCTCGAGGTCCGATCGACGTCGACCACGATGATCGACCGGACCGCTCCCTCGGCCTCCGCGTCCGATCCGACGAACCGCTCGCGGAGCCCGGCGAAGTCGGGATCGGTCGGGAACACGACGCGACCGGCGCCGTACAGGCGGACGATGTTGGGCTTGCCCTCGAAGGCGCAGAACATGAACGTGACCCGACCGTTCTGACGAACGTGGGCGATCGTCTCCGCACCGCTACCGGTCAGATCGAGGTAGGCGACTCGGTTGGCGTCGAGGAGTCGGAACGAGTCGTAGCCCTTGGGCGACAGGTTGACGTGACCGCCGTCGGTCGGCGCAGTGGCGACGAAGAACACGTGCTGCGACTCGATGAACTCGCGCATCGAATCGGTGATGGTGTCGAATGCTCGGCCCACGAGATGACGGTACCGCGACGTTGCACCGGGCCGACTCGTGGCGGACGGTGACAGCTCGCGGTGACGTCCTGCGATCCGTCTGTGATGTCCGAGGCGGACGATCGCTCCACCGCGAGATCCCGAGCGGCTCGGGACCGGAAGGAGCATCATGAACACGCACATCAACCACCGCACGACCCAGCGACCGACGACGGGCGGGAGCACCCGTGGGCCGAGTGTCGCCTCGTCGAGGCCGGCTGCGCCGCAGCCCGACCGCACGGGACCTCGCCGGGCGACCCGGTGCGGTCGGCGTGCTGACGGAATCGACACCGTGTTCGTGGCGGAGGTGGACGGGAA
>JBCCTP010000205.1:0-7788 GCA_039198505.1 Actinomycetota bacterium
CGACGTCGAGTTCGCCGAGGATCGGATGCCG
This sequence comes from Actinomycetota bacterium, assembly GCA_039198505.1. Classification (GTDB taxonomy): domain Bacteria; phylum Actinomycetota; class Acidimicrobiia; order Acidimicrobiales; family Ilumatobacteraceae; genus Ilumatobacter_A. Next base: position 32 of record JBCCTP010000205.1, read on the forward strand.
CCGATCTACAACGCCGTCCGCATCGACCTGGAGAACAAGGGCGTCGAGGTCCGTCTGACGGGCGAGGTGCAGCAGCACCTCGGCGGCGGCCGCGTCCGCTGCGTCGCCCTCGGCTCGACCGACGGGCTCATCCGCGGTGCGGAGGTCGTCGACACCGGCGAGCCGGTCACCGTGCCGGTCGGCGAGGCGACGCTCGGCCGGGTGTTCAACGTCACCGGCGACGCGATCGACGGCCGCGGAGAAGTCAACGCCGCGGAGCGGTGGCCGATCCACCGCGACGCACCGGACCTCAAGAACCTGGCGACCGACACGCAGCTCTTCGAGACCGGCATCAAGGTGGTCGACCTGCTGACGCCGTTCGTCCGCGGCGGCAAGGCGGGCCTGTTCGGCGGCGCCGGCCTCGGCAAGACGGTGATCCTCACCGAGCTGATCGCTCGCATCGCCACGCAGCACGGCGGCTACTCGGTGTTCGCCGGCGTCGGCGAGCGGACGCGCGAGGGGACCGACCTTTGGCTCGAGATGCAGGAAGCCAAGATCGGCGACACGGGCAAGAGCGTCATCGATCAGACCTGCATGGTGTTTGGTCAGATGAACGAGCCGCCGGGGTCGCGCCTCCGGGTGGCGCTGTCGGCCCTGACGATGGCCGAGTACTTCCGCGACAAGACGGGCGCTGACACGCTGCTGTTTGTCGACAATATCTTCCGCTTCTCGCAGGCGGGGTCGGAAGTCTCCGCGCTGTTGGGCCGCATGCCGTCGGCGGTCGGTTACCAGCCGACGTTGGCCAGCGAGATGGGCGCCCTGCAGGAGCGGATCGCGTCGACGAAGAACGGCGCCATCACGTCGGTGCAGGCCGTCTACGTGCCGGCCGATGACCCGACCGACCCGGCGCCCGCCACGGCGTTCGGCCAGCTGGACGCGTTCCTCTACCTCGAGCGTTCGATCTCGGAGAAGGGCATCTACCCGGCGGTCGACCCGTTGGCGTCGTCGTCGCGGATCCTCGATCCGCAGTACGTGGGCGAAGAGCACTACGCCTGTGCCCGCCGCGTGCAGACGACCCTGCAGCGTTACCGCGAGCTGCAAGACATCATCGCGATCCTCGGCGTCGACGAGCTGTCCGAGTCGGACAAGCAGGTCGTCCACCGGGCCCGCCGGATGGAGCGGTTCCTGTCGCAGCCGTTCTACGTCGCCGAGGTGTTCACCAGCATCCCGGGTGAGTACGTGCCGGTGAAGGACACGGTCGAGTCGTTCGAGGCGCTCGTCGACGGCGAGCTCGACGAGGTGCCCGAGCAGGCCTTCCTCAACGTCGGCGGCGTCGATCAGGTGCTCGCCAAGGCGAAGGAACTCCAGGAGAGCTGATGGCCGGCTCCCTCACCGTCGAGCTCGTGTCACCCGAGAGCGTCGTGTTCTCGGGTGAGGCCAACATGGTCATCACGCGCACCCTGGGTGGGGGCGAGATCGCCTTCCAGGCGGGCCACGCCCCGTTCGTCGGTGCGCTCGTCGAGAACCACGCCCGGATCTTCCTCACCGACGGCTCCATCCAGGACGTCGCCGTCCACCGTGGATTCGTCGAGGTCGCCGAGGATCGTGTGTCGATCCTGTCCGACAACGCCGAGCTGGCCGAGGACATCGATGTCGACCGGGCGCGGGAAGCACTCGAACGGCACGAGAAGGTCCTCCGCGAGGAGGAGATCGAGGAGAAGATCGCCGACGCGATCGCCGGACGGGCTCGAGCTCGCGCCCGCCTCACCGCCTCGGGAACCGGCTTCACCGCCTGACACGACGCATGGTGCCTGGCACCACGCGTCGGCCGGCGACGCCGACCGGTGCTCGGCCGTTGGTCGTCAGGTGCTGAACACCAGCTCGGCGACCTGAAGATCGCTGCTCAGGAAGCCACGCTCGACTCGGCCGAAGAGCAGTACGCGACCGTCGTCGGTCGTCGTGGCTGCCTCGATCTGCGTCAGGCCGAGGTCGTCGGTGATGTCGCGGGTCACGGTCTCACCCGTCGAGATCTGGACCATCGTCATGACGGTCGCCGACCGGCCCGCCTGGGCGTCGAAGCGCTCTTCGGTGAGGATCACGTACTCCTCGGTCGCAGCCAGCCGTGACCCGACCCACAGGGTGTCGATCATCGAGATGGTGCCGGTCGAACGGTCATGGGCCACACGGGACCACGAGACGCCGTCGTCGCTCCGATAGATCTCGGTCAACTGGCGGTATGCGATGGTGCGGGAGACGGCCACGTACCACGCATCGCCAGCCCGAACGATGCCGTCGATCGATCCGCTGCCGGGTTCCCCGGTGAGCGACCCGAGCGGAGTCCACGACCACGTGAGTCCAGCGTCGTCCGACCGCCACAGCGCCGGATCGGTCGGACCCTCCAGGTATGCCGACGCCAGGTAGCCGTCGACCAGTCGGCCCGCCGGGTCCTCCCGAGTGCTCATCCCGACGGCGAACCACGTGTCCCCGTCGGTCGCCAGGTCGATCACGGCCCCCGGAGACACTGCGTCGCCCCCGGTCTCGGCGTCGACGACGATCGCCTCGACCCATCGGTCGCCGCCCGAATCGTGCCGGTAGAGCGCCGGCGCGAACGCATCGGCGCTGTTCGGTCTCGCCACGCCGTACAACACGATCCCGCCGTCGGCCAGCACGTGGGCACCGATCGCAGCCGCGTCGCCGATGGGTGACTCGGCGGTCCACGTGACACCGCCGTCGGGGCTCGACCACACCACGGGGACTCCGAACTCGGCACCGAACGTCCCGTCGTCGGTGTCGACGACCCGGACGTCGGCGAGCACGGCGTGCGCCTCCCCGTCTTCGACGAACATCGCCTGGATCGTCTGCTGGCCGGGTGGATCGCTGAGTTGCGCCCCGGTGCGCGTCCACACCTGACCGTAGAACGAGGTCCACACCGCCGATCGTTCGGGCTGCACGCCGTCGCCCTGGGCGTCGAACCCGCTTGCGAGGAGAGACCCGTCGTCGAGCGTGATGACCGACTGGAAACCGTTGTATCCGCCCGGAGGGATGTCGGAGATGATGTGCAGGAGCTCGACGCTCGCCGTCGCGCCGTCGTCGAATCGGAACACGCCCTCGGTGCTCACCTCCGTCCCACCGGCTCCTTCGTCCGCCGGAGTGGTCGTGGTCGTCGGCGACGTGGTCGTGGTCGTGGTGGGAGGCGTGGTGGTGGTCGCCGGCGACGCCTCCGGCGGAGACGTCGGATCGGAGATGTCGGAGGTCGGCAGCGTGGGATCGGTGATCCGGTCGTTCGACTCCACCTCCGACACGACCGGCGCCCCGCCGCATGCGAGTGCCGACGCACTCAGGGACGCGAAGAGGAAGGGTGCCGCCCGCCGCCGATTCACGAACCGGGCGTGCCCGCTCGCGGACCCGTCGAAACTCAGGCCGGTCGGCGGTCGGCCCAGGGGTGGGCCGCCTCGAGCTGCGCGGCCACTCGGAGCAGAAGGTCCTCGCGACCCCAGGCGGCCACGAGTTGCACGCCCACCGGGAGACCGGCCTCGTCGTGTTCACCGGTCGTCCAGTGGAGCGGGAGGCTGATCGCCGGCTGCCCGCTCGTGTTGAACGGTGGGGTGAATCCGACGAATTCGGCCGCACGGATCATCCCCGCCATGGGATTGTCGGGCGCAGGAAGGTGCTCACCGATGTTCACCGGCGGCAGGTTGAGCGTCGGCGTCAGCAGGAGATCCCACCCGTCGACGTCCCACCACGACTGAAGACGACGCCGGTAGTCGCTGATCGCGGCGAGACCCTCGAGGTAGGCCGGCGCAGTAATCGCACGGGAGAACTCGGCCTGGGCCCAGTTGACGGGCTCGACGTCGTCGGCGGTCATCGGTCGGCCGAGCGCCGTCTCACAGGCGCCGATCCCGACCGCCATCATCGACGCCCACACCGCCATGAAGCGTTGGGTGAACGTGCCGTCGTCGAGGATCTCGGGGTGGCCCGGTTCGACGTGATGACCGAGGCCGTCGAGCATCGTCGCCGCCGATCGGACCGCTGCGGCACAGTCGGGATGCAGCGGCGGCCCGCCCGTCGGCCGATGGTCGAGGAGACCGATCCGCAACGCTCCGGGGTCGGCATCGAGTTCGTCGACGTAGGGGCGGACGGGCGCCGGAGCGACGACCGCATCGCCTGCGGCGGGACCGTGCACTGCGTCGAGCAGCCGCGCCGAGTCGCGCACCGATCGGCTCACGCAGAACTGGACGCTGAAGCCCGATTCGTTGCGCACCGGTCCCATGGTGATCCGGCCCTGCGACGTCTTGAGCCCGACCAGCCCCGTGCACGACGCCGGGATCCGGATCGATCCCCCGCCGTCAGAGGCGTGGGCGATCGGCACCATCCCCGCAGCGACGGCGGCACCCGCGCCACCACTCGAACCGCCGGGCGTGCGATCGGGGTTCCACGGGTTCCGCGTCGGGCCCCACGCCGTCGGTTCGGTCACCGGGAGGCTGCCGAGCTCCGGTGAGTTGGTGCGACCGAGCGTGACGAGCCCGGCGTCCTTGAAGCGGGCGACGAGCGTGGCGTCGTGGTCCGCGACCGGTGCTGCGTCCTTCAGCGCCTGGTTCCCGTTCGACTGGGGGAAGCCCTCGTACTCGGCCCACAGGTCCTTGAGGAGGAACGGCACGCCGGCGAAGGGGCCGGTGATCGAGCCGGCGTCGACCTTCTGGGCGGTCTCGCGGGCGTGGTCGAACCACCGCATCACCACGGCGTTGATCGGACGGTCACCCGATCGATCGAGCGCGTCGATCCGCTCCATCGCCGCCTCGGCCAACTCGACCGCCGTGACCTCGCCGTCGGCGACCAGCTGCGCCTGATCGGTGGCGTCCATCCATCGTGTCTCGGCCGCCAGGCCGCTCTCGATCCCCATGCGAGGTTGTGTAGCAGGCCGTGTGACGTCGTCGACGATTCGCCGCGACGTCCGTGGGTACGGTTCCGCCCATGTCCGCCTTTCCGTTCACGTCCGCACTCGTCACCGGCGCATCGGCCGGGATCGGCGCCGAGATGGCGCGCCAACTCGGTGAGGCCGGCGTTCCGACCGTGCTCGTCGCACGGCGTCGGGAACGGCTCGAGGAGATCGCGTCGCGACACGACAACTTCGACGTGCTCGAGGCCGATCTCAACACCGCCGAGGGTCTCGACGCCGTGGCCGAGCGCCTCGCCGACACCGACGCGCCGATCGACCTGCTCGTCAACAACGCGGGGTTCGGAACCGGGTTGCCGTTCCACGAGATCGAGGCCGATCGCTTGGCCGACGAGATCGGACTCAACGTCACGGCGCTCACCGTGCTGTCGAACGTCGCACTCCGATCGATGGTCGAGCGAGGACGCGGGTATCTGCTCAACGTGGCGAGCGTGGCGGCCTTCCAGGCGTCGCCGGGTCTCGCGACCTATGCGGCCACGAAGGCATACGTGCAGTCGCTGACCGAAGCGCTCCACGAGGAGATGCGGCCGTTCGGTGTGCACGTCTCGTCGTTGTGTCCCGGGCTCACCCGTACCGAGTTCCAGGAGGTATCGAGCACCGAGGGGTACATCGAGCGGATCCCCGGGCTCGCCTGGACCGAGGCCGACGACGTCGCGCGCGCCGGGCTCGCCGGCGTGGCGAAGAACCGGGCCACCATCGTGCCCGGGGCGCTCTACAAGGGGGCCGTCGCCGTGGGCCAGGTCACGCCCCGTGCCATCACCCGCCGCATCGGGGGGCTCGTCACCCGGACCTGATCAGATCGGGGCGCGGGAGCCGGTGTGCGATGGTCCACCCGACCTCGCTCGGCCCGTGCTCGTTGAGGTGATCGAGGCGTCGCACCGCGTCGTCGAGCGTCGGGATCTCGCCCGCCGTGATCCACCACAGCACGGTGATGAGCCGATCCTGCTTCTCGAACCACTCGCGCCGCCGTCGCATGTACATGGCGTGACCGCTGCGGTTCATGAAGTGGAGGAGCGACTCGACGTCCTCCCAGACCGACATGTTGGGCGCCATGAGCGGATCGTCGGTGCCGGGCACGTCGACGAAACTCGACGAGGTGCCGTCCTCGGCGATCAGGCGCCAGACGAAGCCGGGTGTCGACTCGGCGATCGCGTTGATCGGGTCGAGTGCCCGGCGAAATTCGGCCATCTCGTCGCTGTCGAGAGGTGCTCGGAACCGGCCGAGGTTGAGCTGCGCGACGTGCCACCCGTGATCGGTCCCGGACTCGGCGTCGGCCATACCCCGAGCGTAGGGCGACGATCGTGACTCGTCCGAGTGGCCTCGTCGCTGTCACGATGTCGCGATGAGCGCCTATCTCATCGTGAACTACGACGTCACCGACCCCGACCTGTACGGCGAGTACCAGGGAGGTGCGCCCGCTGCGCTGCGCATCCCCGACGAGTGCAAGGTGGTCGTGTTCGATCCGGCGACCGAGACGGTCGAGGGTGACGGCGCCGGGCACCAGACGGTGGTGCTCGAGTTCGAGTCCGCGGAGCGGGCGAAGGAGATCTACGAGTCGGGCGAGTACCAGGCGATCGTCGGCAAGCGCCACGCCGCCACGTCGAAGCACTTCGCCGTTCTCGTCAACGGGTTCGGCTGAGCGTCGCGATCGGCGGGCTCGCCGGGGTCAGCCGGTCGAGCCGATCAGAGCGGCGAAGCCGCCGGGACCGATCACGCTGTACGTGACGGTCGGCTCCGACGGGAGCAGGGTGGCGAGGAACGATCGCACGTCGGGGAACGACGATCCCGACGGGGGAGCGATGTCGTCGGGCGCGTAGATCGCGAGTGCGGTCACGCCCGAGTTCGTGACCTGGTCGATCAGGGTCTCGATCTGCATCTCCGTCAGACCGGCGAGGTCGACGAAGTGCGTCCGTCGAGCGGTCGGGATCACGGCGTCGTGGGCGCTGACCCAGTCGGCCTTGCCGACGTCGCGACCGAGCAGGACGATCTCGTTCGGTTCACTCGTCCCCGGGTCGTGTGCGTAGCGCCAGGCCGTGACGCCCCCGTGCCAGCCGAACGACGAGCCGGGCATGGTCACCGGTCCGGGGGGAAGGGTGGTCCCCGACCCGCCTCCGGAGCCGCCGCCTCCGGTCCCGCCGCCCGAGCTCGCCGCGCAGGGGCCACCGGCGACCGGTGCGACGGTGTAGCTGTCGCCGACAACGGTCACGTCATAGCGGGTCGACACCTCGTCGAGCACGTCGGCCGTGACCATGGCGGACTCGTCGCCGTAGGCGCCCGTCAGCGTCCAGTGCGCCTCGGACGCGGTGACCAGATTGCGGAGCTCGACGGCACAGGCGTTCTCGTCGGCCCCATCGGAGATCTGGCGTACGGCCAACACGGTGATCGCGGCGAGGAGTCCGAGCACCACGACCACGATGAGGAGTTCGACGAGTGTGAACCCGTCGTTCCGCCGCGCGTCGCGGACGACCGTCGATGATCCGTTCGGCGCGCCGGAGGAGCCCACAGTGGGGTATCGGCACGGCGACGGGCCGACACGAGTACAGGCTGCGTCAAGTGGACGCAGCGCGGGCGGTGCTGATCAGTAGTCGATCGCGGCGAACTCGCGCAGCTTCGACACGCGGTGACGTGCGTCGATCATGCGGACGGTTCCGCTGCGCGACCGCATCACGAGGCTCTGCGTGCGCGCACCGCCGGCGTCGAAGCGAACGCCGCGCAGCAGGGCGCCGTCGGTGAGGCCGGTCGCGGCGAAGTAGCAGTTGTCGGTGGTGATGAGGTCGTCCTGCGTCATCACGCGATCGAGGTCGTAGCCAGCGGCGTCCATGGC
>JBCCTP010000206.1:0-7698 GCA_039198505.1 Actinomycetota bacterium
AGCCACTCGAGGAACGAGTCGTCGAACACCGGCTCGCCGGTCGACGACCGCATCGCGGCGAGTGCGTCGGCATGCTCGTCGGTGACCCGAAGGTCGTCGGGCCAGGCCAGGAACGGACCCAGACCGGCCGTCACGCAGTATCCGGCCTGGTGCGTCCCGTAGTCGGGCGCCGAGCGGAAGAAGTAGTCGAACTGCGAACGGCGGTCGGCGATCCCGGCGCGCACGTAGACCTGCGCCATCGCGAGCTCGTACATGTCGCAGAACAGCGGCCCGCGAGCATCGATCCAGCGCTGCCGGATCTCGCCGGCGAGCGCGGGAACCGTCGGAGCGTCGGTGGACAGGTCGGCCGTCACGGAGCGTCCGCGTCGCCGTCGTCGCCGATCACCACGACGTCGGCGGCGGCGAGCTCGTCGAGGACCCGGCGGCGGGTGTCGTCGTCGGGGTACACGGGTCGGCTGGCCTCCCACAGCACAGAGGTGGTGAACCCGTCGGCCGACGAGCTGAGCGCGGTCGCCGAGACGCACACGTCGGTCGCAAGCCCGCACACGACCACGTTCTCGATCCCCCGTTCGCGCAGCAGGCCCGCGAGACCGGTCGGGATGTCGACGTCGCCGCCCGGCTCGCGCATCGCGAACGCCGAGTACCCGTCCTCGCCGTTGGTCCCCTTGCGCACGACGGCCGCAGCCCGATGGTCGGGATCGAGTCCGTCGACGAGGTCGGCTCCCCAGGTGCCAGCGATGCAGTGGACGGGCCAGACGCCGCCGTCGGTCTCGAAGTGCGGGGTCGACGCCGGGTGCCAGTCCTGGGTCACGACCACCGTCGACCCGGCCGCGGCGGCGGCCGCGATCTCGGCGTTGACGGGGTCGAGCAGCGCATCGCCACCACCGACGAAGAGCGAGCCCTCCGGGTGGGCGAAGTCGTTCTGCATGTCGACCACGACGAGCGCGGTCCGGGAGTCGTACTCGACGGTCACGCCGTCAGCCTACGAATCGCCGCCCGACCCGACCGGATGAGAACCGTCAGGACCTGAGGTGTGCGAGGCCGGTGAGGAAGAACTCGATCGCCGTCTGCAGCGGGTTGTCGGCTGCGTCGAGCTCGCCCCACGAGAGAACCGCCCCGAACGGTCGATTCCAGAACTCGGGCGGACCGGGGCGGGCGTCGTCCCACGGTCCGACGTAGAGGTACGGCTCCTCGTGGGAATCGTCACCCGGAGACGCTCCCAGGTTGGTGCGGGCCCCCGGGCGCCGGGCCGGGTCGATCGCCAGGTCGGTGCCGAGGTCGAAGTGCTCGGGCCAGAGTCGGAGCACGCCGGCCTGCGGGTCGAACTGGGACGAGATCGCGGTGTCGATCGCCCGGTGACCGAGCTGGTACCAGTCGTCGAGGATCGAGACGGCGTCGGAGTCGAGCATGATCATCTCGTCCGGGTCCCCGAGCGGAGGCGTGTCGTGTCCCACCGACAGCCCGGGGTCGGCGTTGGTTCCCGCTGCGGCGCACAGCGAGCTCAGCGTCGATCCGGCGATCGTGGACACCGTGGTCGTGGCCGACCCGTCGACGATCTGCTCGACGAACAGCGAGCCGCCGACCACTCGCACTCGGCGACGTTCGGGCCCGAACTGCGGCGTCCCGAAACCTCCGGGGAGGGCCATCAGGGCGAAGTGGCCGGTGACCGACTGCTGGGCACGGGCCACGACGTGGGTCGCGACGCGACGCAGGGTCTCGCGCTGGGTCGGCCAGTCAGCGGGCAGGGACGCGAAGTTCATGCGGCACCGTACGTCACGCGCCCGACGTCACGAGGGTGTCCACAACCTCGTGACGACCCCGTGCGAGACTCACCACCATGTGGTTCGCGTTCCTCGCCGCGCCCGAGGAGGAGGAGACGGTCGTCGAGTCGACCACGGGCGTGATCGAAGGGGTCTGGGAAGCGCTCGGCGAGAACGGCTACCAGACGGGCACCGCGCTCATCGTCGCCACCATCGCCCTGGTGGTCCTGAGGAACCTCAAGGTCCAGCCCATCGTCACCGGTGCCGTGGTCATCGGCGCATTCTGGGCCGGGTGGCTGGGGTTCAACACGATCACCGGTGAGGACAACCAGCTCTTCCCGGGCGAGGTCCAGGCGACCGACCTGTGGGACGTGGCGTTCACCAGCGACCTCGGGTTCCTGGTGGTGGTCATCGTCGCGTGTGTGCTCGCGGTGTTCCTGTGGAAGAAGGGGATGGACCTGCCGAGCCGCGTCGTCATCCTCGTCGGCGGGATCCTCGGCGCGTCGCTGATCTACAACATCTACGAGTCGTTCCAGTCAACGACCGTCTCCACCTGACGGAACACTCGTCACTTCGGCCGGCACCTCCCACGGCTCACCGAGCACGTGATGTCCGAGGAACGAGAACACGGTGGCGTACCACGCCTGCGCGTTGTTGGGCGTGAGGATCCAGTGGTTCTCGTCGGGGAAGTAGAGGAACCGGTGCGGTGTGGTCCCGTCGTCGTCGGACGACTCGCGAACGAGCTCGAACCAGAGCCGGAGCGCTTCGCCGATCGGCACGCGATAGTCGCGATCGCCGTGGATGACGAGCATCGGCGTGACGATGCGACCGAGATGGTGGTGAGGTGAGTTCACCTCGGCCATCTCGGGCGTCATCTCGTGCGACCAGTAGAAGGCGCCGTCGGTCGTCGGCCCGAACTGGTCGAGTGCCCACAGACTCGCATGGGTGACGATCGCGTCGAACCGGTCGGTGTGGCCGGCGACCCAGTTGGCCATGTAGCCACCGAACGAGCCGCCCATCGCCGCCGTCCGGTCGCTGTCGAGGTCGTCGCGTTCGAGTGCGGCGTCGGTGATCCGCATCAGGTCGTCGTACGGCGGGCCGCCCCAGGCACCCCATCCCCGATCGACGAACGCCTGGCCGTAGCCGGTCGACAGCGCCGGGTCGGGAAGCAGCACGGCGTACCCGCGAGCCGCCATGACCCAGGGGTTCCATCGCCACGACCACGCGTTCCAGGAGGCGAGAGGTCCGCCGTGGATCCACAGGAGCAGCGGAGCCGGCGCGTCGGCCGAGGCACCCTCGGGCAACACGAGCCACGACCGGACCGGAGAGCCGTCGGCCGCCGTGGCGGTGACCACCTCGAGCGAACCGGGGATCTCGACCTCGGGCGTCGGCGTCGGCAGCACCTCGACGCCGCTGCCGTCGATCGCGACGCGCACCGCCTCGTCGGGCCGGTCGATCGAGTTCCGCAGCGCGTAGACCCACCGGCCGTCGGGCGAGACGTGATGGTCCCGGAACGTCCCGGTCTCGGTCAGGCGTCGCCGGTCGCCGCTCTCCACGTCGACCAGGTATAGAGGCGCATGTCCGAGTTCGTCGGCGACGACGACCAGCGAGCGCCCGTCGGGCGTCCACTCCGGCCCCATCGGCCACAGGTCCCAGTCGGCGGCGACGTCGACGATCTCACCGCCGGCGGTCGGAACCACGGCGATCCCGACGGTGGGTGCCCGCTCGGGCGACGGGGTCGTGAACGTCGACATGACCACGCGGGTTCCGTCGGGACTCAGTCGAGGCCGATGGTGCGAACGTGCCGGATCGTCGGCGAGCACCGTTCGTGCGCCAGTCGCAACGTCGATGCGAACGACCGATTCGACGATGTCGGCGCGCCCGATGTGACGCTGCCAGTCGGCGACCACCGTGGATCCGTCGGCGGTCACGTCGAACGACATCTCGTCGGAGAAATGGCTCCCCACGTGGCCGATCACATCGCGCAGTTCCAGCTTGGCGTCCGCGTCGGTGTCGCTCGGCTCCACGGGGGAGTCAGCGACGAGGAGACGGGTCGCTGCCGGTCCGAGGTCGTGATCCCAGTTGCGGATCGGGTACCGCTCGTGGAGGATCGCCGACACCTTCGACTCGTCGCGAGCCTTCGCGACCTCGGTGTCGTCGCCCGCGTCGTCGGTCGCGTCGGCCAGGGTCGGCGACGTGAGCACGAGCGTCCCCGAGTCGGAAGCGCTCACCACCGGGCCGAACCCACCGGCACGAGCGGCGACGACCCGGGCCTCGCCGCCGGCTCGCGGGAGCAGGTGGAGCGACGGCAGCGCATCGTCGCCGGTCGCCCGTTTCGCCTGGAAGAGGAGGTCACCCGAGGACGTGAATCCGGCCGACGACTCGCTCGTCGCTCCGTGCGTGAGCCGCCGCGGAGCTCGCTCGGCGTTCGGGTCGAGTTCCCACAGCGAGGTGACGTACCCGCTGCGTTTGTCGTCCAGCGTCTGCACGGTGACGACCAGACGTTCGCCGTCGGGGGACAGCTCGAGTGAGGTCAGGCGCGGGGTCGCGACGTAGTCGGCGAGGTCGTGGAAGGGGGTCACTCCCTCTTCGTAGTCGCGCCGCCACCCGACTGCACGGGGATTCTCGGCACGACGACGCGTCGGCACCGCCGAACCGCGTCGTGTCAGAGCGTGATCGCGCCTCGCGCGCCACTCAGTCGGACCTCGTGCCGTTCCGACGCCGGGTCGACCGACACGTCGCGGAGCCCGAGTGCATCGAGTGCGGACCGGGCCGACTCGTCCGACGTCGACCACGTGAGGGACTCGATCGAGAGCCCGGGGGGCGCCGTGGTGGCCGGATTGGGCGTGTCGCCCCAGTCGATGAGGAACGGGATCACGCCGTCGGCCGTGCCGCTCGGCATCGTGAGTCGCCAGTGGAGCTCCACGCCGTCGGGAGTGCGGCGGCTCATCGACATCGGCTCGCCGGGGTCGTGTCCCACCGACCGCAGCGCCGTCACGAGGTCATCGATGGTCTCGTCGGGACCGGGCCGGGCCGCGAACGTCAACAAGGCCGGCAGGTCGAGCTCGTCGATCCCGAACGGCCGCGGTCCTGCAGGTTGCGGCTGGTCGGGGTCGGGGGCGATGACCTCGAGGTACGAGGCACCGAGCGACACGAGGGCGTTGTGACTGCCCATGCCCGGGTGCGCGCCGCCGAGCGCCGGACGCACTCCGGTCGTCGCCTCGATCCGATCGCACGCTGGGCCGAGTTCGGCCACGGCGTAGACGAGGTGGTCGATCACCGCCATCGGAACCGTCCGGCCGTCATCGTGCGATCGTTCCGTCGAGTCCCGGGCTGGAGGGAACGATCAGGTGATCTGGTCGTCGGCGGCGGGCGCATCGGGTGAGGCGACCCCGACCGGTTGCATCGGACCGCCCGGCCTCTCGGCGTCGACGAGATGCGCCTCGCCCTCGCGGAATCGGGCCTCGCCCTCCTCGATGGCGTCGACGAGGTGGATGGCGATGTCGGCGACCTTCACCTCGTCGTCGTCGACACCGGCTCCCTTCACGCCGTCGTCCATCATGATGTAGCAGAAGGGGCACGCCGTGGCGACGCGTGACGCGCCCGTCGACAGCGCCTCGGCAGCCCGCTCGTCGTTGACCTTGACGCCCGTGGTCTCCTCCATCCACATGCGAGCGCCACCGGCGCCGCAGCACATGCCCTTGGTGCCGCTGCGCTGCATCTCGACGATCTCGATGCCCTTGATGGAACCCACGACGTTCCGCGGCGCCACGTACACGTCGTTGTGGCGACCGAGGTAGCACGAGTCGTGGTACGTGATCCGTTCCTCGAGGGTCGCTTGGGACACGTCGAGCTGACCCGAGTCGATGAGTTGCTCGAGCAGCTGGGTGTGGTGGATGACCTCGTAGTGGCCGCCGACCTGGGGGTACTCGTTGAGGAGCGTGTTGAAGCAGTGCGGGCACTGCGTGATGATCTTCTTCACGCCCATGCCGTTGAGCATCTCGACGTTGGGCTGGGCGAGCATCTGGAAGAGGTACTCGTTGCCCGAACGGCGGGCCGAATCGCCGGTGCACATCTCGGACGGACCGAGGATGGCGACGTCGATTCCCGCACGCCGGAGCAGCTTGGCCATCGCCTGGGTGACCTTCTTGTTCTTGTCGTCGAACGATCCGGCGCATCCGACCCAGTAGAGGTACTCGGCGTCGAGCGAGTCACCCGGATCGACCACCGTGACGCCTTCGACACCGTCGGCCCAGTCGGCGCGCTCACCCTGGTTGAGACCCCAGGGGTTCATCTGGTTCTCCATGGCCCGGTAGGCGTTGCCGAGCTCGGCGGGGAAGTTCGACTCCATGAGCGACAGGTAGCGCCGCATGTCGAAGATCTTGTCGGTGATCTCGATGTTGACCGGGCAGATCTCGTCACAGGCCTTGCAGGTGGTGCAGGCCCACAGTTCCTCGGGCGTGATGCGCTCGAACAGCGAGTTGGCCTCGACCTTGATCTCGGGAACGGTGCCGAGCGGCGGTGACGTGGCCGGGGTGCCGGTGGCGGCCATGACCTCACCCGACTTGAGCACGATCTCGCGCGGATCGAGCGGCTTGCCGGTGGCGTGCGCAGGGCAGACCGACGTGCACCGACCGCACATGGTGCAGGCGTCGAGATCGAGCAGCTGCTTCCAGGTGAAGTCCTCGACCGTGGAGGCGCCGAACGACTCGAGCTCGGTCTCCATGAGGTTGGGCATCGGACGCATCGCACCCTTCGGACGGTCCTTGTCCTTGAGGTACATGTTGATCGGCGACGTGAAGATGTGCCGCAGCATCGTCACCGGCAGGATCGCCAGGAACACGACGAAGCTGGCCACGTGAGCGATCCACCACCACTGGTGCCACGTGTCGAGGCTCGACTGCGACCAGCCCTCGACCAGCGTGGCGAGCGGGTACCCGACATAGCTCCACCGCTCGTAGTCGGGCATGCCCTCCTGGGCGATGCGGAACATCTCGGCACCGAAGCCGGTCAGGCCGACGGCGAAGAGCGTGCCGAGGATGACGGCGTGCTCGGGCCGCGACTTGATGCGGATGCGGTACGGACGTTGCACGTAGCGACGGACGATCGCCCACGTGATCCCGACCATGAAGATCAGTCCCATCGTGTCGCCGAAGGCGACGTAGCCGCGGTACACGTCGCCGTGGAGGAACTTGAGCGCCTCGGGCATCTGGTGGTCGATCTCGAGCACGGTGGTGACGGCGAGCAGGCCGAGGAACCCGAAGTAGATCATCGAGTGCATGAGGCCGGCGCCCGCGTCACGCAGCAGCGTCTGCATGTAGACGCCCGCCCGGAAGTCCTTGAGGCGCTGAGCGGCGTTCTTCGTGGTGGTCTTCCGCTGGGCCGGTGCGCCACGCTCCCAGTTCTTCATGCGGTGGGAGAACATGATCCCGACCCACACGAGCATCACCGGCATGATCGAGTAGAACGCGATCTGCAGCGGACCGGGGATGTTGGTGAACACGACCCGGTGGATGGGGCTGTCGCTCTTCCATCCGGTGATCTGGGGGAGGATGCCGGACACGGCGGTGAAGCCGGCGATCGAACAGAACAACACCAACGCCAGTTGGTGTGGCTTCACCCGGCGGGGTGCGGAGGTGTCGGCGGCGACGTCGGCAGTGTCGGTGGCGCTACTCATGACGCTGGCGATGTTACTCACGGGTAGGTCCGCGGGTCCCTACCCTCGTCGCTCGGTCGTGACTCTCGGAGTCGAGCGGTGACGGCGCGTGGGCTTGTTGCCCTGGTGTTACCACCGCGTGATGTCATGAAGCGATGGGACGTCTCCTGACCGGATCTCGGCCGCCACGCCACCGCTCATGGTGGCTGCGTTGGCGTCGCCGACTGAGTCGTCTCCTGGGCGGTGGAGGGGCGGCGGCGACGGTCGCCACGGTGGCGGTCG
>JBCCTP010000207.1:0-7694 GCA_039198505.1 Actinomycetota bacterium
CGATCCCGAGCTGATCGGCGACGCGGACCCCGGCGATCGCCTCGAGCCGTGTCCGGGGGATCTCGATCGACGCGTTCTCGGGCCCGTACAGCAGATCGGCGAGGACGATCTCGTCGGCGCCGATCGTGCGTCCGCTCGCCTCGATCGCCGGTCGCTCGCACGCCGCACTCGCATGCTGCCGGATCGCCCGCTCGAGGTCGGCCTCGGTCGACCGGCCGAGGGCATGACCGGTCCGGAAGACGTGCAGCGTCGGGACGGTCCGGCCGCGCAGCCACCGCTCGCCGTCGGCCACCGCCTGCTCGAACCCGTCGGGCTCGAGGCCGCCGAGCGGGTTGACGGCGACGAACGACGAGAGCGGCCACATCGGCGCGATCAGCGCTCCCGCCCGGGCGACGTCGGCGGTGAGCCGACCTCGATCGATCTCGGTCTCCTCGACGGTCATCGTGCGCCGATCCGGCGGCGAATCGGTCGTGGCCGCCGACTCGTCGGGATCGATCGACACGAGATCGAGCGCCGGACGAACCCGCGTGAGCGTGGCGACCGGACGACGCAGCAGGTCGGGCCGCACCGCATCGACGACCGCCACGGTGGACACCACGACGACGGCGATGAGCGCTCCGGCGACCCCGATCGCGGTGTCGCCGAGACCGGCGAAGCTCGGGTCGAGGAAGTTCTTCACGACCCGCAGACCGAGGAAGTACCCCACGCCGACCACGAGGCCCCCGAGCGCGGCGAACGTGATCGACGCAGTCGGCTTGCGCGATCCCGACGCGAGCCATCCGTGCGTCGCGGATGCGACAGCGAGCCAGGCGAACGAGGCGAGCACGATGCCCTCGGCCGCCTCGAGGTCGCGCGGTCCGATGAGCAGCCCCACCACGACCGCTCCGCTCGCGATGACCGCGCTGGTAGCGAGGACCGCGACGGGGGCGAGTGGTCGGAGTCCACCCGGTCGACGGCGGGCCCGGAGCCCGCGGGCCGCCGTCTCGCCGACTCCGAGGAACTGCGCTGCCTTGTACATGCCGTGGCCGACGATGTGGAAGACGGCGGCCGAGAACGCTCCGATTGTGCACTGGACGACCATGAACGCCATCTGGCCGACGGTCGACCAGGCGAGGGCACCCTTCGCATCGGGCCGATGAGCGCTCGCGACCAGGGCGATCGCAATGGTGGCGACCGCGAGGACGAACGCCAGGATCATCGCTGCGTCTGCCTCGACGGCGATCGGGGAGAACCGGATGAGGAGGAGTCCGGCACCGCTGACGAACCCGGCGTGCACGAGCGCCGAGACCGGGGTCGGGGCGAAGAGCGTGCCGACGAGCCAGCGGTGGAACGGAACGAGGGACGATCGAGCGGCACCGGCGATCACGAGGAGGACTCCGACGACGACGTGGGCATCGATGCCGAGGAGACTCTCGGCCTGCAGCTCGGCGAGTCCGAGCGAGGGCGATGCGACGCCCTCGGCCCCGGCGACGACCCATGCGACCACCACGGCCCCGATCAGTGAGATGTCGCCGGCGATCACGGTGGAGCGAATCCGCTCGTGGGCGCGTCGGGCGGTGAGCGTGTCGCTCCAGCCCCGGGTCAGGTCGACGAGCGCCCAGCCCGAGATCATCCATCCGATCACGAGGAGGACCGGTCCGGTGGGTGTGGCAACCAGCGCTGCGCCGCTGACGACCACGGCGACAGCGGCGAAGTAGCGGGGTGAGCGGGGGGATTCGTCGAGGGAGCGACCGGAGAAGCTCGCGACCACCGCACCCGTGGCCGTGATGGCGAGGAGGAGCATCGCCGCCACCCGGTCGGCGCCGATGGTGATGGCGTCGGGCAGGTCGACGAGCCCGGACGGTCGCCCGTCGTCGGCGACCCCGGTGACGACCAGCAGGACCGCCGAGGCGAGGGAGGCGACTCCGCAGGCCGCGACCGTGGTGCGGGCCGCCACGGAGGTGCGGGGCGAGCGCAGGGCGGACGGCACCGCCAGGAGCGGTCCGAGTGCGGCGAGAAGGGCGAGCACCGTGGTCACGGCGTCAACGTATGCCTCTCATCGTTGGAAATCAAGTTCTATGAAAAATGTCTCCAGAGATGGGAAGACGCCGCTAGGGTGATCTCGTGGCGAACATCGAGGCTCGTCAGTGGACCTTTCTCACCAATCACGCACACGTGTTGCTCGCGATCGCTCGCACACCCGACCTCCGCCTGCGTGACATCGCCGACCTGGTCGGCATCACCGAGCGAACGGCCATGCAGATCGTGGTCGATCTCGAAGACGGGGGCTACATCCGGCGCGAACGTCAGGGTCGCCGGAATCGCTACACCGTCGAGGCCGGTCTGCACCTGCGTCATCCGTTGGAAGACCATCACCAGGTGTCCGAGCTGCTCACGGCGCTCGAACACCGTGAGCCCGATGCGGTGAACTGACCCCGGACGCGACACGAGGCCCGCCCGCCGGAGCGGAACGGACCTCGTGACGGCAGAACTGCTGAGGGTCAGCTGGCGGCTGCGGACTCCTCGTCGGCGTGGGCGTCGGCGGACCCATCGGCCTCGTCCTCGCGTGGCTCGGGCGCTTCGCCCAGGCCCATCAGGTGGAAGATGCGGGCCTTCTCGTACTCGAAGTCGTCCGCGGTGACGTCACCGGCCGCGAACTTCTCGTTGAGCACCCGGAACTCCTCGAGGAGCTGATCCTCGTCGGGACCCTGGTCCTCTTCCTCCCGCTTGCGAGCGCTCCGGCCATGCCGGATCGCCTGCTTCTCCGCCTTGCGCTCCTTCTTTCGGAGCTCGCGCTGACGCTTCTGATAACTCTGCGGACTCGATGCCATTCGAACCGCCTCCTCTCGTCGTGTACCGGCCGCGACGGGCCGTGGTCAGATCGCTTCGACGTCGACTGCCTCCGGGCCCTTGCGCCCCTCACCGACCTCGAACTTGACCTTCGCGTCGTTCTGGAGGGTTCGTCGACCCGAGCCCACCACATTCGAGTAATGGACGAACAGGTCGTCTCCGCCGTCGTCGGGGGTGATGAATCCGTAGCCCTTCTCGTCGAGGAAGAACTTCACGGTACCGGTGGCCATCTTGGGGCTCCTTCGTGTTGCGGAGCCTGTCTGACTCACTGCGCTGTCGTGTCCCGAGTCTACGGCCGGACCCGTCCGAACCCTCGGCATCCCGCCGGGGGTCACGTTGAGTGGTGGCGGCGTCCGCTGAGTCGATGGGCGCGTCGGTGAGCGCGTCGGTGAGCGCGTCGGTGAGCGCGTCGGTGAGGTGGTGCAATCGGGTGTCGATCGGCGATGATCACCCCATGTCCGACACGTCATCGACCCCCACCGGCTCTGCGATCGAGTTCTGGATCGACCCCATTTGACCGTTCTGCTGGGCGACGGCCAGGTGGGTCGTCGACGAGGTCAGCACGCAGCGTGACGTCCACATCACGTGGCGTCCGATCAGTCTGCTGTTCAAGAATCAGCCGCCCGAAGGGTCCGACTACTACGGCCCGGTCCTGGCGACGCACCGCATGCTGCGGGTCATCGAAGCCGTGCGAGCCGCCGCCGACACCCCGGAGGCGGGGAACCACGACGTCTTCAAGCTGTACTGGGAGCTCGGCTCGCGGATCCACCACGACGGTGATCGCGACTTCGACGTGGCCGACGCGCTGAGCGCCGTCGGTCTCGACACCGCTCACGCCGCCGCTGCCGACGACGAGTCGTGGGATGCCGTGATCCGCGAGGGCATGGACGCCGGGCTCGCGCTCACGGGCCAGGACGTCGGCACGCCGATCATCGCGACCGAGAACTCGTCGGGTCAGCAGGTCGGCTACTTCGGGCCCGTCATCACGAAGATCCCGCCGACCGAGCAGAGCGTCGCGATGTGGGACGCCCTGATGGCCATGATGGACGTCGACGGCTTCTTCGAACTGAAGAAGACCCGCACCGAGGCTCCCGACCCAGGTGCTCGCCCCGACCCGATCGAGTGAGCACCAGTGTTCCGTCGAGCCCAGGGCTCAACGGAACACTTGGTCTCGGACGCCTGGTGTGAGCCACCAGCTCAGAACGGGCGGGCCGCAGGCCAATCGAGGTGCACCTCGAGCTGGTGGGCCAAGGAGAGCAGGAGGTGTTCCTGGTTCGGTGGTGCGACGAAGAGAACCGAGCGGGGGAGTCCCTCGGGGCCGATCCCCGCGGGGACCGCGATGGCGGGCTGGCCGGTGTAGTTCCAGATCGCGGTGAACGGGTACGCGCGTGCCATCCCGGCGAGGGTGCGGGTCGCGCCCTGGCCCTCCCATCGCCCGATCTCGACCGGCAGTGACCCGGTCACCGGCGTCATGAGCACGTCGAAGCGATCGAAGACCGCGTTGATGCGCTCGGCGTGAGCGTCTCGCCGAGCGAGTGCACGACGGAGGAGACGCTTCGGGATCGATCGTCCCATGCGGGCGAACCCGCGGGTCCGTGCTTCGAGGAGCGCGGGATGGGGGACCTGCGCCGCATGGTCGGCGATGCCCCGGAGGTACGGGACGGTGAGGTCGTTCGCGACGTCTCCGAAGTCGGGTGCGCACGGCGACACGGTGTGTCCGAGGCGTTCCAGTTCGGTGCCGGTGCGATCGATCGCGTCGACCACGTCCTGCGTGACATGACCGGGGAGTGGTCCCGGCAGCGTCGAGACGCTCCGGCCGATCCGCAGCGGACCCGGCGGCCGGAGTGTCGCCTCGACGAACGACTCGACGAGGCGCGGCGGTGTGTCGGCGTCGCCCGGCATCGGACCCGCGGCGACGTCGAGCCACAACGCGGTGTCGATCGTGCGGCGGCTGAGGCAGCCGGTGCGAGACATGCCGTGCCAGTGTTCGGCTTCGGGCATCAGGCTGATGCGTCCGCGCTGGGGGAGGAGCCCCACGAGTCCGGTGCAGGCGGCCGGGATGCGGATCGAACCGGCGCCGTCGCTCGCTGACGCGGCACCCACGAGGCCGGCGGCGACTGCCGCAGCCGAGCCGCCGCTGGAGCCGCCCGGTGTGCGGGTCAGGTCCCAGGGGTTGCGTGTCTCGCCGTTGCTGCGGCTCTCGGTGAATCCGCAGATCGCCAGCTCGGGCAGGTGGGTCGTCCCGAGCAGGACGGCACCGGCGTCGAGCAACTTCTGCACGTGGGCCGAGTTCTGACCCGCCGGCTGGTCGAACGCAGCCGTGCCGTGCCGGGTGACGCGACCGGCGATGTCGAGCTCGTCCTTGATGGCGACCGGGACACCGAGCAGTGGGGCGGTCTCGCCCGACCGGATCCGCTCGTCGGCCTCGGCCGCGGCGCGTCGGGCCGACGAATGGAACACCGTCCGGAAGGCGTTGATCGCCGGATCGAACCGCTCGATCCGCTCCAGGTACGTGTCGACGAGGTCGGCGGAGGTGACGGTGCGGTCGCGGAGAAGGCGCGCCTGCTCGGCGATGCCGGCGAAGGCGAGGTCGGCGTCGCTCAGCGACTCCACGAGTCGCGGCCTTCGATGCCGTACTTGCGCAGAACGAGCGCACGCTCGGGCTCGACCGAGATGAAGACGTGACTGTCGGCTTCGGGTCCACCGGGCTCGAAGGCCGCGAGGTCGTATCCCATCCGGTCCCACAGTGCGCGCCGGCCCTCGGTGGTGTCGATCAGCGTCGCCGTGCCATCGATGATGAGGCTGTCGAAGTTGGTCGACTCGGCGACCTGCCAGTGCAGCTGGACGGCCGGCTGATGACGCAGGTTGGCGACCTTGACCGACGGGTTGGCGACGAACCCGAGGACGCGTTCGTCGACCCACCGCATCACGATCGGGACGCAGTGCGGTCGACCGTCGGGGCGCACGGTCGCCACGTACACGGTCGACCCCAGCCGTTCGGCTTCGGCGATGACGTCGGTGAGTTCCACGAGCTGCTCGCTTCGGTCGTCGCCGGGTCAGGCGTCGGGGGTGATGATCACGGCGGCGTCGGTGCCGCTACCCCGCCCGATCAGCTTCATGAAGCTGCCGAGCAGCTTGATGCCCCGGTACTGGATGCCGTACTTCGACTTCACGATCGCCTCGTACTTTTCGAAGTCGGAGCCGAGCGCGACGACGGCCGTGCCGGTGATCCGCTCGGTCCCCTCGCGCACGTTGCCGCGCGAATCGGACGGCTGAACCGCGACGCGGGCGTCGTTCGCGATGCGCTTGACCTTGTAGCTCGAGGACGAGGTGGTGAAGCCGATGGTCCCCTCACCGAAGTCGGCGATCCAGACGGGGAGAGTCTTCTCGGATCCGTCCTTCTTGTAGGTCGTGAGGGCGACGTACTTCTCGTCGGCGATCGTGGTCATGCGAGCACGCTAGACGTTCGGCCGACCGCGGTTAGGTGGCGGTGCGGCCGAACGCCGTCGTCGCATGCGGGCGATCAGTCGTCGGCGACGGTCTCGGCGGTCGATTCGGCGTCTGACCCCGCCGTCGACTCGGCGGTCGACATGCCGTCGTGCGAGTCGGCATCGGTGCCGGAGTCGGCGAGGATCGCGTACAGGCGCTGGCGTGTGTCGGCGAAGACGCCGAGCGCAGCCTCGATCTGGTCGGACGTGCCGAACCGACCGATCTGACGGGCCTGACCGACGATCTCGGCGACACTGCGACGGATCTCGCCGCGACCGCCCGACGCGTGCTCGGACCAGGGTGCGGTGTCGTCGGTGCGCTCGGTGCGGAACGCTTCGAGGCGCTCACGGCCGTCGTCGGTGAGCGAGAACCGCTTCTTGCCGTCGACCTCGTCGGCGGCGACGAGGCCCCGCTGCTCCATGCGCTGGAGCGCCGGGTACATCGTGCCGGCGCTGGGGCGCCAGCGGCCTTCGCTTCGGTCCTCGAGCTCGGTGATGAGCTCGTAGCCGTGCATCGGGCGCTCGTCGAGCAACAGCAAGACGGCCTCGACCACGGCGCCGCGCCGTGCACGGTGTCGTCCGCGGCCGCCGCGGCTGTGCGGTCCGAACGGGTGACCGTGGTGATCGTGGTGGTGATGGTGCATGTGACCTCCTCGGGTCGCAGAACGGAGGGAGCGGCGCAACCGCCGCCGGAGTGCGGGAGAGGGTGGTGTGGGAGTCATGGGGGGAGTCCTTTCGATATGTCGTTATTCCAACGCTAACGATATATCGAAAGAAAGACAACTGGTACGATCGCGGGATGTCCCAGCTCGGTGTCCGCGGCGTCCACCACGTGTCGATCAACGTGCGCGATGCGGAGGAAGCGCTGCGCTTCTACGTCGACGTGCTCGGGTTCGTGGAGCGCATCGATCGACCCGACTTCCCGTTCGCGGGTGCGTGGCTCGATGTCGGAGCGGAAGGCCAACAGCTCCACCTGCTCGAGGTCGAGGGCGTCGCCGCACCCGCCGGGCAGCACTTCGCCGTCGGCGTCGACGATCTCGATGAGGCCATCGCGGCGATCACGGAGCGCGGGGTCGAGGTGTCGGCGCCCACGACGGTCGGCGACGTGGCTCGACAGGCGTTCCTGAAGGACCCGACGGGCAACCTCGTCGAGCTCAATCAGCAACTCTGACCCGCCGCCGCCGGGCCGGGTGACTCAGGTGGCCGAGAGTCGGCCGACGGCGTCGTCAGCGTGTCGGGGATCGCCCGATCCGACCGGGGGCGGGGGGCGGTCACTCGCTCGACGCGAGCTGCGCGTGTCCCCGTACATCGCGGCGTCGGCGCGTGCGATGAGCGCGTCGAAATCGAGGCCCGGGCGGCGCGAGGCGCCCCCCCCCC
>JBCCTP010000208.1:0-7691 GCA_039198505.1 Actinomycetota bacterium
CGGCCGGGAGCGGCGGAACTCCTGGCCGATGGAGTCCGCCGGCGACGAAGGAGAGGGAGGGAACCACCACCGGGTCGACGGGAAGGTCGACGGGTCGACTCCACGCTGCTGTGGCTGCGGTCGGGAGGACGCGAAGCGTGCCGAGGTCCGCCTGGGCGTTCGCGAGGTACTGGACGCTCATCGGGATCCACGCAACGGCGGTGGGATGCAGCACGATCCTTCGGTCGTCGAGGCGGAGGTGGGCTCGAGCTCCCATCGCCCAGAGGAGGTGGTGGTGTTCGCGGTCGCACCGGGACACTGCCCGTGGTTCCCGGTACTGCGACCCGAGTCGAACCGTCGCGACGTCGGCGATCACGAGCGCCGTCTCGTCAGCCGGTGCGGTCCTCGCACAGGTGATGCCCGCGGGCGCCGACATCCTCGGTCAGGCGGCCCGGTCGAGGCCGAGCAGGAACGGCGACAGTGACTCGACGGCTCGAATCGCCGCAGGATACGAGACCCCGGATGGCGTCGGAACCTCGTGGACGTAGCCGAGACGCACGGCCCGCAGATCGCTCCATCGCTCGACCGTGGCGGGGTGGTCGCTCCGCGACTCCACGAGGAGGACGTCTGCGTCGTCGCCGTGTTCGAGCACCTGCGAGGCCTCGATGCCGACGTACAGGTCGTCGTTCTCGGTGATGCCGGAGAGCAGCAGTTCGAGGTCACGCATCGCTTGGCCGATCGGATTGGGATTGGCACGGGTGTGGAAGCTGAGGCCGCCCGACGCGACGACGATCGAGGCGAACACCCGCTGCCGGACCGAGTCGGGGATCTGGTCGGCGAGTCGTTCGAGGGTGGAGCGGTACGCCGACCGCTGACGCTGGAGTTCGTCGGTTCGTCCGACGAGCATGGCGAGCATCGACAGTTGCTCGTCGACGGGGAGATCTTCATCGACGGCGACCGTCGGAGCGATTCGCTGCAGCTCGTCCACGTCACAGCTGCTGAGCGTTCGACCAGCGAACGAGCAGGCGATGATCAAGTCCGGCTCGACGCGACGCAACGCGTCGCAGTCGGGATCGTCGACCGTCCCGACCGGGGCGATCCCACGGAGGTCGTGCGCCGATGCGATGCTCGGATACCACCGCGACGACTCAGCATCGACCGCCATCGCGGTCAGCCCGATGCCCAGCGACAGCAGTGGATCTCCGACCGTGAACGCGTGCAACGCCGCGATCCGCTCGGGATGCCGGGGAACCGAGACCGTCCTGCCGAGCGAGTCGACGACCACCCGGGTCCGGCGCTGCGCTCGGATCGACGTCGGCCGATCGCTGCGTGTCGGGCGAACCTGCTCGACGGGCTCGGATCGATCGGTGGTCGCCGACCGGCTCGTCGCCGATTCGACCGGTCCGCGTTCGCCACCGACGCCGTTCTGGAACGTGTGGAAGGCGTGTTTGAAGGCTTTGAGCGTCCGGTAGCCGCATCGGCGAGCCACGATCGACACCGGAACGCCATCGTCGACGAGCGCCTGCGCATGGTGCATTCGCAGAGCGATCCGCCAGTCGGTGAACGTCAGGCCCGTCTCGTCGAGAAATCGACGCCGAAGCGTTCGTTCGCTGACGGCGAGTTCGTTCGACCACCAGTCGAGGCCGCGTCGATCGGCCGGGTCGGAGAGCAGGGCCATCGCCACTCGGCGCGTCGCAGGGTCGGTCGGGAGGATCGGCGATCGGTGGGACCGACGGAGCGCATTCGCGAGGCGACGGGCGACGGCGCTCGCCAACGAAGCGATGTCGGGGCCGCACGGGTCGGCGGCGATCTCGACCAACGCCGCCGCCATCACGTCGTCGAGGTCGACAGTCGCGATGTCGCTCGAGTCGTGTTGCAGCGTGGATGCATCGAACGAGGCGACGTAGAGATGTGTGTCGGCCGAGGGGACGACCACCGATGTGGACGGCGCACACACGGCCCGATGCGGAGCGACGATCGTGGCTCGATCGTCGACGTGGAGGCTGGCGACGCAGTCGGCCGACCACACGAGAAGTGTCGAGCGGTCGGGCGCTCCCGTACGCAGCGGTCGGCCCGCGGCTGCGACGACGCAGTCGACGGTCGGGAGAAGGAGCGGCGATGGCGGGGCGGCGGTCACCATTCTGCAACCCTACTGTTAAGCGACCTGAACACGTCGATCGGCTGGTTGACCGCTCGCTCCCGGATGTTGGCCGCCGACGACTCCGACGGCGTGGTGGTCTTCGGGGCGGTGTGGCGCGTCGCGCCCACCCGACCTCGTTCCGCCCATCGATGGAGGCATTGCCGTGAGAACACCCCGCCGACTGCTCGCACTCGGACTCAGCGCCGCGCTGGTCGTGGCCGCGTGTGGAAGTGACGACGACTCGGCCGACGACGCGTCGGCGTCCGAGTCAGCATCTGAGTCGGACACAGGGTCGGCGACGGACTCGGCGTCGGCCAGCGAGCCCTCGTCGGACTCGGCATCCGCCTCCGGCTCCGGGTCGGCGTCGGCGTCGGCGCCGGCCGCCGACGGAGACACGAAGTCGTTCACCGACGACCTCGGGCGTACGGTCGAGGTGCCGGTCGACCCGCAGCGGATCGTTGCGTTCAACGAGTTCAGCCACGTCGAGCCGCTGCTCGCGCTCGGTGCCCCGGTGGTCGGTTCGACCGTCCAGGGCGACGGTGAGATCAACGCTCCGACCGCCGCCGCCTATGACGTGAGCGGCATCACGGGGATCGGCGGGTTCGCCGAGTTGAACGTCGAGGCGATCGCCGATCTCGATCCCGATCTCATCCTGGCGTACTCGAACGGTGGTCAGTGGTTCCACAACGTCGAGCCCGAGGTCCTGCAGGAGATCGCGCCGACCGTGGCGCTCGATGAGAACAAGACTCGCGACGACTTCCACCGCGCCGTCGCCGAACTCGTGGGCTACACCGACGAGTTCGAGGAGCAGCGCATCGCGTACTTCGACCGGATCGAGGAGGTCCGGTCCCAGCTGCCCGACGGGCTGTCGGTGGTGGTGCTCGCCGGCCCCTTCGACGGCAACATCTCCATCCACTCCATCACCAACCCCAACCCGACGGCCTCGATCCCGACCGATCTCGGTCTCCCGATGCCGCCGGCCGCGCAGGCCGAGGACATCTACGTCAGCGTGTCGCCCGAGTTGATCCTCGAGGAGTTCGAGGCCGACGTGATCCTCTACGAAGCCCGTGGCGCGGAGGTCGTCGACACCCGGCTGTGGAACGAACTCCCCGCCGTCCAAGCCGGACAGGCGTACTCCGTCGAGACGGCCGCCGGCACCTCGTACCTCCACAGCATGGACGTCCTCGCCGAGATCGAAGGCTTCCTCGTCGATGCCGATGCGAGCGTCGTCGATGAGAGCTACGACACCGCCCCCGAAGCGGTGTCGGGAGACGACGGTGGCGAGGCCCAGGGCATCTCGATCAACGACTCCTACGAGGTCGAGGGATTCGGTCAGGTCGGTCCGGCCCCGACGATGCTCGAACTCGTCGAGGACCGCGGCGACACGCTGGTGGTGCAGCACGCATTCGGCGAGGTCGAGATCCCGGCGGACGCGCAGCGGATCTACTCCGACGCGTCGATGTTGCCCACGGCGATCGAACTCGACCTCAACTGGGTCGGAGCCGAGTACTACAACGACTCGGTCAACCTGCCCGACTGGGAAGAGGACTC
Organism: Actinomycetota bacterium; assembly: GCA_039198505.1. GTDB lineage: Bacteria > Actinomycetota > Acidimicrobiia > Acidimicrobiales > Ilumatobacteraceae > Ilumatobacter_A. Next base: position 3,671 of record JBCCTP010000208.1, read on the forward strand.
CGCCGACGCGGAGTTCCTGAACGAGGCGACCTACCAGACGAACTTCGAGGCCGTCGCCGCACTCGACCCCGACCTGATCCTCGCCTACGGCGACGTGTTCTGGGGCGCCGACGACCCCGACGAGCACTACGAGCTGATGTCTCGTGTCGCTCCGACCCTGGTTCCGATGGGCGATCCCGTTGCGTACTTCCAGACGCTGGCTCGGGAGCTGGGGGTCGCGCTCGGCATCGACGAGGCAGAGATCTCCGACCGGATCACGTCGAAGACCCAGGAGCTCGTCGACGCCTGTGCGCCGATGAAGGCCGAGATCGGCGACGAGACGGTCGGATACCTGCTCGCCCAAGGCGGCGAGTGGTATCTCAACGGCATCTCCTACAACGCCGAGGACGGCTCGCTGTCCCCGGTCGCCGACTCACGGTGGCTGTACGAGTTCTGCGGCTTCCGAGCGCCGAACATCGTGATCAACGACATCGATGAGTGGGGGATCACCATCTCCGAGGAACTGCTCCCGTCGATCGACGCCGACCACCTCTTCGTCATCTCGTCGGGATACTCCCCCGAGGAGCGGGAGGACGCCGCCGACTTCCTCGCCGAGGCCATCGACAACAGCGCTCTGTGGGAGGCGATCCCCGCCGTCCAGAACGACAACGTCTACCTCATGAACTACTTCTCGGCTCTGAGCTTCGACACGGCGTCCTCAGCGATCGCGTCGGCCAACGAAGCGTTCGCAGGAGCGGGCTGATCTGTCGCCGGGGGTCGGTCGCAGCATTGGCCCGACCCCCGGCGTGACGTGGAGAGTGTCGCGAGTCGACGTCGGTCGGCCTCACGGTGATCTGTTGGTGCGCCTACCATCGCCGGATGAGGTTGAGATCCGAGCAGGGCCCGGTCTTGGCGGGCGTCGAGGCGTCGGGCGTCGATCGGATATCGACGGGGACTGATGCGCGAGGTGCCGGCGAGACCGACCGACTTGATCGGTTGCACCACCAGCTCCTCTGGTCGCCGACGTCGGCGATGCAGATCGCAACGGCCCGACAGTCGATCCTCGTCGGCTCGCCCTTCGGCCTCTGGCTCCCGGCCGGGCACCCCCATGACATCACGGCGTCGTCTCCGTGGTGGACGGCACGATTCGTCGCATCTTCGTGCCCCGTCTCCTGGAATCGTCTCACACAGATCCCACTCGACGAGGTGGTCGGGCCGATGCTGATCCATCTGCACCGTCTTCCGTCGGACGCTCGGGCGGACACCGTCCTGGCGTTGATCGTCGATCACGTCCGACAGTCCTTCGTCGCCAACCAGATTCCGCTTCGCTTCCCGACGGACCCACGGGCTCGCCAGGTCGTCGACGATCTGGTGGCCGACCCGGGGTGCCGGATGGAGCTCGCCGACTGGGCGCCGAGCGTGGGTGCGAGCGAGCGCACCCTTCGCCGACTCTTCACCGAGCAGACCGGTGTGCCGTTCCGCCGTTGGCGGGTGCGGCTGCGAGCCCAGACGGCCACACGTCTGCTTCGGGATCGCGTGCCGGTCGCCGATGTCGCACGGCACTGCGGCTACGGGTCGCCGGAAGCCCTCGCGCGTGCCGTTCGGGGTGAGTTCGGCATGTCGCCCACCGAACTCGCCGGTCTGCGGGCCGATCGGTCGTGCTCCTTCGACGAGTGGCCGCTCGCATCCGAAGCTTGTCCGCCCCGGTCAGGTCTCGACGGTGACGCTCTCCTGCAACAGCTGACCCCCTTGATCGCAGGAGATCACATGCTTCGTCCCTCCGTCCGCCCCGCTCTGTTGATGAGTGCTGCCCTCCTTCTCGCCGCCGCGTGCGGGAGCGACGACCCGGCGGATTCGTCGTCGTCGAGCGATGCCGGATCGGCGTCGGTGACGGCCGAGAGCGACGACCAGGCCTCGGGGGGCGACTCGGCCGACACCACCGTGGCCGGCACCAGTGAGGAGGAGGAAACGGACATGACCGACGCCGACACGGTGACCGAGACCGAGACCGAGACCGTCGACGACGAGGACGCGGTGGAGACCCAGGTGTTCGTCGACGACCTGGGACGCGAGGTCGAGATCCCGGCCGATCCGCAGCGGGTCATCTTCGTCGGCGTGGAGCACGCCGCCCACGTGACGACCCTCGGGTTCGAGCCGCTCGCCGTCGCGAGTTCCTACCTCGGAGATGCGGGGGCCGAACTCGAAGCGATCGGCGGCGTGCCGGTGGATCTCGGCGGGATGGTCGACGTCGGCGACGGGGAACCGAACTTCGAGGCGATCGCGGCGGCCGAGCCCGATCTGCTGGTGTGGTGGACCGATGAGGACGTGGTGGCCACCCTGTCCGAGATCGCGCCGACCATCGCGATCGACGCACGGGCCAACGGCACCAACTTCATCGATGACAACGACGGGCCTCGATGGTCGAAGCAGCGTTCACTCGCCGAGCTCTTCGGTCTGGAGGAGAGGCTCGACGAGCAGATCGTCGAGTACGAGGATCTCGTCGCAGACATCCGAGCCCGTCACGGCGGTCTGACCGAGAGTCTCGAGTGGGCCCTGTTCGACACGTGGGAGGGTCAGGCGTACATGTACAACACGCCGACGTATGCGTACAACGCCGCCCTTCCCGACATCGGGCTCACACCGACGGCATCGCACGAGCGGGCGACCGCCGAAGGGGTCGGCTACGACGAGTCGATCGGGTACGCCGTGATCGCTGCGGAGTTGGTCCCCGACTACGACGCCGACCTCATCTTCGTGAGTCGCCCTGAGCCCGACGCGGCCATCGACACGGTGCTCGAGGCGACGGCGGCCGGTGCCAGCGATCAGGTGTACCCGGTCGATGTTGCGCGGTGGACGTTCCACGTGCTCCAGGCAGAGATCAGCGTGCTCCGCGAGGTCGATGCGATCCTCTCCGCCGGCGACGTCGAGGACCTCGGCGACTTCGGCTGATCAGACGACTCGTGTCCGACTGCACTCGCCCGTCGCACGGCCATCGACCGATCGTGCTACGGTCGCCTCGTGAACGCAGAGCCGGTCGATGTCTCGATCCGGGAGCTGCGGAATCACACGAAGCAGGTCATCGAGCGCATCCAGGGCGGCGACACCGTGTACCTGAACAACAACGGCACCCGCATCGCCACCATCACTCCGTTGCGACCAGCCACCTGGGCCGATCACATTGACGAGGTGCTCGCCGATGGCAGTCCGTACGACAGCGGCCTCGCCGACCTGCTCGCCGATGATCAGCGGCGCGCCGACGGTTTCGACGCCGATCCCGGCCGACCGACGTCCACGCGATGACGCGTCGACGCGTCGTCTTCGACACGAGCGCCGTGATCGGTCTCGTCGAGCGCCGTGATCCTGCTCTCGTCGCCAGCGCCACCGAACTCGGCGGGCCGATGGTGAGATCGCTCGCCGTCCATGGCGAGCTCCGCCACGGCGTGGCATCCGCGGTCGCCGACGTGCGGGCGATGCGTGCTCGCACTCTCGAGCGCTACGAACAGCTGTCGTCGTGGCCGGACGACGATCTCGACCTCGACGATCTCGCTTCGCTCTACGGAACCGTGGCAGCGGTCTCGGCCGACCCGGGCCTCACAGCCGGAGCGAACGACCGATGGGTGATCGTCGACTGTCTGGCGCTGTCGGCCGACCTCGTCACGTCCGACTCCCGCCAGGCGGAGCTGGCGGTTGCGGTGGCGGATCGACTGGGGCGGGCGCTCGCAGTCGACGTCGTCGGCTGATCACACGGCTCGTGCCGTCACGGTGCGTCCGACGAGAACAGCACGAGTTCGTCGACCGAGGCGGTGAGGAGTGTCTCCCGGGCGGCGTGTCGGGTCGCCGCCGCGTGCTCGACATCGCTGGTGCGGTATCGCCAGCTCACGAGTTGGGTGCCGAGATCATGGTCGATGCCGATCCGCGGCGAACCGGCCGCCCGATGCGGATCGAGACACGGGCGGCATCCGGCGCGGTCGACGATCGAGACGGCACTCGACACGGCGAACCCGAGGAAGCTCGTGTCGTCGACGCGTTCCGAGGTGACCAG
>JBCCTP010000209.1:0-7665 GCA_039198505.1 Actinomycetota bacterium
GTCGCTCGAGCTCGGACCGGCGATCGGCGCGCACTCGCGCCGCTTCGACCTCGGCCGCCTCGTCGGACTCGAGCGCGGGGAGCAGTGCCGCGAGTTCGTCGCGTCGCGCCGTTGCGGCGGCGACGGCCTCGCCGGCCTCGTCGATGGCCGAGCCGACCGCGTCGAACTCGGCCGTGAGCTGGCGTCGCTCCCCCTGTGCCCTCGACACACCCTCGGACGCAGCGCCGAGAGCGTCGTCGTTCTCGTCGAGCCGACGAGTGACCTCTCGCTCGGCGGCGAGCGCCGTGGCCGCAACCGCTCGTGCGTCGGCGAGGGCCGTGCGTGCCGACTCGCACTCGACGGCGGCTCGCTCGGCCGCGCCGACGGCGTCGTCGAGCGCCGCCGCGGTGACGCCCTGACCGGCGGCGCCCACGCGCCACCCGGTGGCACCGAAGCGGTCACCCGAGTCGGTGACGACGACGGCATCGGCGTGTGCGAGCGAGGCATCGATCGCGTCGCTCACGGAGCGCACCCGAACGGCGCCGGCGAGCAGGACGTCGAGCAGCGGGTCGACACCCGGCCGGGCGCCGCGGACGTGCGCCCTCACCGAGTCTCCGACCGACGGCGCTCGGCCGGCGGCGCCGGGACCACCTGGACGCCCGAGCGCGATCACCGCTCCGCTCGTGTCGGACCCGGCGAGTTCATCGAGCGCGCGGCGTGCGGCGGACGGGTCGGCGACGACGACCGCCGTGAGAGACTCACCGAGCGCCGCTTCGACGGCCGGTTCCCACCCGGCATCGATCTCGACGAGGTCGAGCAGCGTCCCGACGACACCGTCGACATCGGCCAGCCGCTCGGCTCCGGCGCGCTGATGCGCGGCGTCGAGAGCCATCTGCAGCGCATCGACCCGGGCTCGCGCCGTGGACTCGGTGGCGTCGGCGGAGGTGGACCGGGCCTCGGCCGTGGTCACGACCTCGTCGGCGCCGACACGAGCCGCCTCGGCGGCGGCCACCTCGTCGTACAGGGTCCCCTCGAGTTCGGCCGCCGACGCACACACCGCCCGGAATCGGGCGATCTCGTCACCGACCGCCTCGATCTTCTCGGTCAACGTCTCGCGCCGGCGTTCCGACCGTCGCACTTCGTTCTCGGCGCGTTCGAGTTGGGCGACGACCGATCGGAGCTCGCCGCGGACCTCGGCCGCTGCACCGACCGCTCGGCCGGCGCCCGACTCGTCGTCGCCGGTGTCGTCGTCGGCGTCGCGCTCGCCCCGGAAAGCCTCTTCCTCCGCCGCTAGCTCGCGCGAGGCCGGCTCGTACCCGGCCAGGTCGTCGACGACGGTCTCGAGCTCGGACCGGAATCGCGCCGCATCGGCCTCGAGCGTGGCGACGACATCGGCGTCGAGGAGCTGACCGCGATCCCGTTCGAGCGAGCGACGTCGCTCGGACAGCACGGCGGCGAGACCCCGACCCCGCTCCTTGAGCTGCTCGACGCGCCGCAGGCGATCGGCGACATCGCTCGCGCCTCGCGCCGACAACTCGGCCTCGATCGACATGATCGCCGTGTCGAGGGTGGCGAGCGACGACTTGAGTTCGCGCTCGGCGTTCTCGGAGTCGAGCTTCACGCCGGCAAGCTTCTCGAGCGTGGTGCGCAACGACGCGATCTCACGGCCGGCGACGAAGATCCGCAGTGCCGTGAGTTCGGCGACGAGATCGCCATGGCGTTCAGCGGCCTTGGCCTGCCGTTCGAGCGGCTTGAGCTGACGACGCACTTCGCGCAGCAGGTCCTGAACCCGCAGGAGATTCGCCTCGGTGGCGTCGAGGCGGCGTTCGGCCTTCTCCTTGCGCTTGCGGAACTTGAGGACGCCTGCGGCTTCCTCGATGATCGATCGACGATCCTCGGGGCGGGCGTTGAGGACCGCGTCGATCTGTCCCTGCGACACGATGACGTGCTGCTGGCGACCCACGCCCGCGTCGGACAGCAGCTCCTGCACGTCGAGCAGACGGCACGGGACGCCGTTGATCATGTACTCGGACTCGCCCGAGCGGAACAGCACGCGGGTGACGGTGATCTCGTTGAACTCGACGCCGAGTGTGCCGTCGGAGTTGTCGATCGTGATCGCCACCTCGGCCCGACCGAGAGCGGGGCGAGATGCGGTCCCGGCGAAGATGACGTCGTCCATCTTCTGGCTCCGCACCGCCTTCGGTGCTTGCGCGCCGAGTACCCACGCCATGGCGTCGACGACGTTCGACTTCCCGGATCCGTTGGGTCCGACCACGACCGTCACGCCGGGTTCGAGGGTCAACGTCGTGGCGTCGGCGAACGACTTGAACCCCTTGAGCGTCAGGCTCTTCAGATACACAGCGCGCGCGACCCTACTGCGTCACCTGCTGCGGAACCACACGCCTGTGATTTCCGGCGACGGTCAGGGCTACCGCTGGCAGGCGGCGCACCAGTGGGTGCTGCGACCGCCGGAAACCGACCGCCTGATCCATCCTCGGCCACACGTGAGGCAGCGCTCCCCCGCGCGGCCGTAGACCCGGTGATCGTCCTGATACGACCCGCCGCCGCCCATGAGGTCGACGTACTGAGCGTCGCCGAGGGTGGACCCGCCGGCGTCGATCGCCGCGGCGAGGATGACTCCGATCGCCTCGTGGAGGCGCCGCTCGGCCCGGGTGTCGAGCGAGTTCGCCGGACGATCGGGGCGGAGGCGACTGCGGTGCAGGATCTCGTCGGCGTAGATGTTGCCGATCCCGGCGATCGCGTGCTGGTCGAGCAGCAGCGGCTTCAACGCTCGTCTGGTCGGGCGCACGATCCGGCGCAGGTCGGACACCGAAAACTCATCGCGGATCGGGTCGGGGCCGAGGTTCGCCACGTCGGGGACCTGCTCGGCGGCGCGATCGGGATCGAACACGACGACCTCCCCGAACGTGCGCGGATCGACGAACCACAGGTCGGTGCCGTCGTCGAGCTCCATCACGACGTGCGTGTGCGGCGGACGCTCGGAGCCGCGCCCGGCGAGCAGGACCTGGCCGCTCATCCGGAGATGGATCATCAGTTCGTCGCCACTGTCGAGCGGCAGCAGGAGGTACTTCCCCTTGCGGTCGGCCGCGTCGATCCGGACCCCGGTCAGCCCGTGGATCAGCGCCTCGCGCGAGGTGCGGCGCACGACCCGTTCCCGGCCCACCTCGACCCGATCGACACGCCGCCCGACCGCGTGACGCTGCAGGCCTCGACGAACGGTCTCGACCTCGGGAAGCTCGGGCACGACGCGCCGTTCACTCGGCGAGCGCGAGCACGGCCGCCTCGGCGGCGCTCTGCTCCGCGGCCTTCTTCGAACTGCCGGTCCCGGTGCCGACCCTGCGTCCGTCGACGATCACGTCGGCGGTGAACACCTTCTCGTGATCGGGACCGGTCGAGGTGACGCGGTACTCGGGCGGTGGGTGGCCGCGCTGAGCACACCACTCCTGCAACTCGGTCTTCCGATCGAGTTGCGACAGGGGGGACGACGGGCGGAGCCGCGGACCCACGTGGCGCTCGATGACGGCGAACGCCGCGTCGGTACCTCCGTCGACGTACACGGCGCCGAAGATCGCCTCGACCGCATCGGAGAGGATCGACGCCTTCTGCGCTCCGCCCGCGTTCGTCTCGCCTTTGCCCAGACGGAGGTGCGGACCGACGTCGAGTTCGACGGCGATCTCGGCCAGGGCGGTGGCGTTGACGACGCTCTTGCGAAGATCGGTGAGGTCGCCCTCGGCGAGGTCGGCGAACCGCTGGAAGGAGAGGTCGGCGACCACCCAGCCGAGGATGGCGTCGCCGAGGAACTCGAGACGCTCGTTGCTCGGCACACCGTCGTGCTCGGCGCAGTACGAACGGTGCGTGAGCGCCCGCTCGAGCAGCTCAGGGTCGGCGAAGTCATGTCCGATGCGCTCCGCGAGCGTCATGACCGTGCGCTCTCGGACCGGTCGCGGGCGATGATGGCGAACGAGACGATCAGGACTCGTTGGCTCGCTCGTGGACGTAGTCGACGGCGTCGCGCACGGTCTTGAGGTCTTCGAGATCCTCGTCCTCGATCCGGAACCCGACGGTGCGCTCGCCGATCTCCTCCTCGAGGGCCTCGACGAGCTCGATCAGTGCGAGTGAGTCGGCGTCGAGGTCGTCAACGAACGACTGTCCCTCGGAGATGCTCGACGGCTCGATCTCGAGGATGTCGGCGAGGCGATCACGAACGATGCGCAGGATCTCGTCGCGGTCCATCGGGCTCTGTTCGACGTGTGTCTCCGCAGGCATGGTCGGGGAGCCTACCGACGGACCGCCACCGGGAACCGGACGGCTCAGCCGCCGGCGATGACGCGGGTCATCTCGGCGACGATGTCGCACTCGACCATGTCGCGAGCGACTCCGATGCCGTTCTGGATGGCGAAGGCCGACGACGAACCGTGGGAGATGATGCACACGCCGTCGACGCCCAACAAGATCGCACCGCCGTACGTGTCGGGGCTGAGGGTCTCGTAGAGCGGGAGGAGCGCCGGCATGAGCGCATCGGCGTGCTCCTTGTACTGGGGCGGCTGGAACGACTCGAGCAGTGCACCCAGCGCCGCCTTCATGCCACCCTCGAGGGTCTTGAGGACGACGTTGCCGGTGAAGCCGTCGGTGACGATCACGTCGACGTCGTCGGTCATGACGTCGCGTCCCTCGACGTTGCCGATGAAGTCGAGTCCGGCCGTGGCACCGAGGAGTTCGTACGCCTCCTTGCGGAGCGTGTCCCCCTTGGACGCCTCTTCGCCGATGGACAGCAGTCCGACACGCGGAGACGAGATGTCGAAGCGATGGCGGGCGTAGATCTCGCCCATCTGCGCGAACTGCACCAGCCAGTCGGCCTGGACCTCGGCATTGGCACCCGCGTCGAGCAACACCGTGGGAGACGAACCCGGGACCGGGACCGGGGTGGCGATCGCCGGCCGCTTGACGCCCCTGATCCGACCCATGCGGAGCAGTGCCGCCGCCATGGTCGCACCGGTGTTGCCGGCGGAGATCATGGCGCTGGCCCGGCCGTCGCGCACGGCCTCGGCGGCGCGAACGAGCGTGGAGTCCTTCTTGCGGCGGACGCCCGACGCCGGGTCGTCGTGCATGCCGATCACCTCGGACGCGACGACGAGATCGATCTCGGTGCCGTCGGGGCGGCCACGACCCGGGAGGTCGTCGGGACCGACGAGCAGGACGGGGATGCCGGAGTCGAGTGCGGCGTGTGCACCGTCGAGATTCGGCTGCGGCGCGTCATCGCCGCCCATCGCATCGATGGCGACGGGGAGCATGGTGTCGATCGGGGTGGGGTGGCCGGTCAGGCCGAGATCAGACGTCGATGACCTGGCGGTCCTTGTACCACCCGCACGACGGGCACACCGTGTGCGGGAGCTTCGCCGCGCCACACCGGGGGCAGATGCTGCGAGCCGGTGCCTTGAGCTGCCACGCGCTGGCCCGACGGCTGCGGGTCTTCGCCTTGGAGGTCTTGCGTTTCGGGACGGCCATCGTTCGCTCTCAGATTCGTGTGTCACGGTGACGGGGGACGATCGACCGCCCGCCCGACAGGGCCGGATCACGATAGCGGCGCGCAGCGCACACCCCACCGTTCCGTGCCGGTCCGACCCGTTCCCTCCCGGGTCAGACCCGAGACGTCGCGCGCAAGGTAGCGGTCAGTCGTCGAGGACGAGGCCGTCGAGCGCAGCCCAGCGGTGGTCGCGCACGGTGGTGTCGCACTCGCACGAGCCGGCGTTGAGGTCGATTCCGCAGACGGGACACAGTCCGGCGCAGTCGGGTCGACACAGCCGCTCGGCATCGAGATCGAGCAACACGGTCTCGCGAGTCATCGGGACGAGGTCGAGGCGACCGTCGTCGATCGGGTAGGCCTCGTCGTCTTGTCCTCCGAGAGCGACCTCGGGCGGAGCGCCCGGCACGCGAGCATCGACGAGCGTCGGCCGGTATCGCTCGTCGACGTCGCTCGTCGACACTCCGGCCAGCTCCTTGAGGCAGCGGCGACACGAACCGGCCCACGGCACGCGGACGACGCCGGTGACGTCGATCGCCGCATCGCCCGACTCGGCGACGAGATCGACCTCGATCGGGCCGGCCACCTGATCGTGGAGCACGTCGAGATCGCCCGGCTCGAACGCCGCATCGACGGCGCGCTGGATCCCCGGTTGGCGCAGGATCTCGCGGGCGTCGAGCCGCAGTGCGCGCAGTGGGTCGGCCATGTCTCCAGGCTACGAGCGCACCCGACGCATGGTGCCGGGCACGGGACTCATGGTGCCTGCCGCTGGACGCCTGGCACCGCGCGTGGGCTCCGGTCAGAGGTCTTGGTCGAAGAAGCCCTTGGTGGGATCGTCGTCGACGACCTCGGGCTCGGGTTGCCCACCGCCGATCGACAGCCGCTGGCGGCCGGCGTGCACCGTTTTGCCGAGTTTGTCGAGCAGGATCTCGAACGAGCCCAGCCGTTGATCGAGGAAATCCTCGGTCTCGTGTCGAAGACGACGCGAGTCGGCCTCGGCGGTGTCCATGATGCTGCGTGCCCGCTGCTCGGCCGCACGGACGACTTCGGTCCGTTGGACCATCCGCTCGGCGCGGACCCGCGCCGCTTCGAGGAGCTCGTCGGCCTCGCGGCGCGTCTTGGCGACGAACTCCTGGCGCTCCTTCAGCATCCAGCGCGCCTGGCGGAGCTCGTCGGGCATCCGGTTCAGCGACTCCTCGAGCAGCTCGATGATCTCGTCGCGATCGATCCGAGGCGACGACGACAGCGGCATCGTGGGCGCAGTGGCGACGATGTCGATGGCTCGCCGGAGGAGCGTCTCGGCGTCGCCCACGTACGGTTCTCCGGCGTCGGCGGGACCGTCGTGGCCGTCGTCGTCGTACGCGTCGTAGCCGTCGTCCTCGTCGGCGTATCGCCGATCGTCGTACTGCTGGTCGTAGCTCATGTGGATGGGTCCGTCTCGGCGCCGGCACCGAACCGTGCGCCGAGGGCATCGGCGACGACTTGTGGCACGAGGTGCGCGACATCTCCACCGTACTTCGCGATCTCGCGCACGAAGCGGCTACTCACGAATCCGAGTGACGGCTCGGTCGGCAGATAGACGCTGCGGATCCCTGCAACCGAGTGATTCATCTGCGCCATCTGCTGCTCGATGTCGAAGTCGGCGGCCGATCTCAGACCCTTGACGATGAAGTCGGCGCCGGCGACCTGGGCGGCCTGGACGGCGAGCCCAGTGTGCTTCTCGACCTCGACACGCTCCAGGTGTGCGGCGGACGACCGGATCAACTCGACCCGTTCGTCGACGTCGAACATCCCGGAGTCCTTGGCGAAGTTGTAGAGCACGCCGACGGTGACCGAGCCGAACAGCTCCACCGCCTGCTCGACGACATCGAGGTGTCCGAGGTGGAACGGATCGAAGCTGCCCGGGTAGAACGCGCGGAGCGTGGGCCGCTCACCCGACGACTGATCGCCCATGGGGATCCGACGCTACTCGTCGTCGCGCTCGAGCGAGCTGACCCATGTGCGGCCGTAGCGCCGTGACCGGACCACGCTCCATCCGTCGGGCGGATCGATCACGCGGTCCGACTCGGCGACGACTTGTGGCACGAGGTGCGCGACATCTCCACCGTACTTCGCGATCTCGCGCACGAAGCGGCTACTCACGA
>JBCCTP010000210.1:0-7643 GCA_039198505.1 Actinomycetota bacterium
CCGACAACCGGGCTCGACCATCGTCGCCGTGAGCTGCGGGGCGAATGTGACCGCCTCGACACTGCGCCGAATGATCGAGACCACCGAATCCGAGGAGACCCCATGACACTCCGCATCCTCCCGACCGACTTCGACGACCCCCGCCTTCGCGAACTCCTGGACGAGTACGGCGCCGAGGTCGCCGATCGACATCCCGACGCGGACACGACCACCGAGGTCGCGACGAACGACCCCGCCGACTACACGGGATTGCGGGGACGGCTGCTCCTCGCCGTGCTCGACGGCGTGCCCGCCGGGTGCGGCGGCGTCCGTCTCGATGCGACCACGGCAGAGGTCAAGCGCATGCACGTCACCGCCGCCGCACGCGGGCGAGGTGTGGGGAAGCGACTGCTGACCGAACTCGAGCGAGTCGCCCGACACCTCGGAGCCGACTCGGCCCGCCTCGACACCTCGGATCGCATGAACGAGGCGGTCGGCCTCTACCAGGCCACCGGCTACCGCCCGATCGACCGGTACAACACCAACCCGCACGCGACTCGCTGGTTCGAGAAGACCCTCGTGCCGTACAACGACGCGATCATCGATCTGCTGGAACGCATGGAGTCGTTCGACCACCTCGGCGCCGACGTCGTCCACGCCGGGCCGGGCACGATCGAACTCCGACTCCCGATCACCGGCGGGCACTGCTTCGCTCCAGGGCAGGTGCAGGCGGGACCGATCATCACCCTCGCCGACTACGCCGCAGGAGCGGCATGTTTCACGGAGTTGCCCGACGGTCACGTCAACAGCACCGTCAACGTGAACGCCGGCATCCTTCGCCCGGCCTCGGGTGGCCATCTCTCGGCGATCGGGACGGTCGTCAAGTCGGGTCGGCAGCTCTCGACAGGGATCGCCGACGTCTACGCCCACGACGGTCCGACCCGGCGTCACGTCGCCGCCGTCACGGTCACGATGGCGAACACGGCACTCGAGTCGCCACGCGTGACAGCGCGCGTCTGACCGGAGGCGACGCACCGCCACCACCGAAGCAGCTCAGGCGCCGGTGAGGGCGCGCAGGAGATCGATCCAGCCGTGGTCGTGAACGGCCGCGAGGTCGGGTCGGAGACGACGATCCGAGTGCTGACATCGAGCGCCGTACGCGACGAGAGCGGTCGTTGCGGCATCGACACGTCGAGCCTCGTCCTCGGTGAACCCGCGTCCGCGGGCACGCTGATAGTCGTCGACGAACCGCCGGATCTCCTCCGGCGACGGAACGGGATGACCACGTCGCCAGTTCGCACAGAACTGCGCAGCTGCCGACCCCACCACCACCGCCTCGTCGGCGGACGCGACAGAGTCCCAGTCGTAGATCGCGGAGACCTCGTGGCCGGCGAAGCCGAGGTTCTCCGTGCGCCAGTCGAAGTGTCCGACCACACGATCCTCCGCGCCGACGGTGTGCAGAGTCGTCCGAGCCTCCTGCGCGGCGGTATCGATCCACTCCGCCCCGTCCGAGGTCGCATCGAAGTCGAAACGGACGTCGTGGGGCTCGGGCCAGAGCGGCTCGTCCGGCGCCGTGATGACAGCCGGTGACCCGACGCCGACGTCGCCGAGAGACCGGCTCGCATCGACGAACCGGTGGAGCGTCGACGCGACGCTCTGCCTCACCTCGGTGCGGTGTCCGTCGGCATCGTCGGCGTCGATCTGCTCCTCGACCGTCGCGCATCCCCGGCCGAGAGGGCGGGGCCGATCGAGTGGGCGCGGTGCCGGTAGTCCCTGATCGGCGAGATGCGACTGCACCCGCTGGACCTCGCCGAGGCGTGCGATCGATGCGTTCCAGCGGTGGGCCTTGACCACCACGCTGCGGCCGTCCACCAACCGCAATCCGACGACGACGCCCACACCGACCCGGTAGAAGGTCGCCCTGTCGACGACGGCGACGTGACTCCCTGCGTGGTGGATCAGGACCTCGGCGAGCTCGTCCGGATCCGTCGTGGAGAAGACGGCCTTCTCGGTCTCCGACCCGAACCGCTTGATCGACGCTCTCACGAGTTCGACGAGACCCGCAGTGCTCATGTGTTCTGCAGGCGCCAGCCAGCCGATCGTTCCCGAGTGGACCAAAACTCGCGGTATCGGCCACCTGCGCCCAGCAACTCGTCGTGGGTGCCGGACTCGACGATGCGGCCGTCATCGATGAACACGATCCGATCGGCGTGGCGGATCGTCTCGAGACGATGCGCCACCACGAGCAGTGTGCGACCCCGAGTGAGGTTCGCGAGCGCCTCGCGCAGGAGGAGCTCGTTCGACGGGTCGAGAGCGGAGGTGGCCTCGTCGAGCAGAACAACCGGTGCGTCCTTGCAGATCGCACGGGCGATCGCGACGCGCTGACGTTCGCCGCCCGACAGGCTCCGACCCTCCTCACCGATGATCGACTCGTACCCGTCGCCGAGCGCGAGGATGCGATCGTCGACCCGGGCTGCCCTGGCCGCCGCTCGGATCCGGTCGAGGTCGACCGCGGGGTCTCCGGCGCCGATGACCTCGTCGACGCGGCCGCGCAGCACGCCGACGTCCTGGAACACCGCCGACACCAGCGACGCCGACTGGTCGAGCGGCATCGCCGCGAGATCGGCGCCGCCCAGCCGAATCGACCCCGACGACGGGGCGAGCAGGCCGGCGACGAGCCGCAACACCGTGGTCTTGCCGGCACCAGACGGGCCGACGAGGGCCAGCGTCGACCCTGCCGAGACCTGGAGGTCGACGTCGTGCAGCACCGGAGGGCCATCGGGATAGGCGGCATCGACGTGGTCGAGGTGGACGTCGACGCCACCATCCGGTCGCACGTCGACGGGCACGTGAGGTCGCGGTGTCGGCGACGGGCGTTCGAGCCACTCCTCGAGCCGGAGAAGAGACGGCGCGAGGTCGGGGAGATGGAGTGCTCGCGCGCCGATCTCGAGCTGTGGCCGGAGGAGCACGGTGGACAGGATCAGCCCGGCGACGATCGCATCGGGTGTCGACGCATCGTTCGCCACGAGGATCGCAGCGACGGCGAGCATCGCCGCCAACCCAGCGTCGACGAGCGCCTGGAACCCGGCGTAGGCCGGGGAGAGCCGCTTCACGCTCGCCACGTCGGCGTCGCGGATCGCGGTCAGCGCAGCGTCGAAGCCCTCCTGTCGCTCGCCGGCGAGGTCGTGCGCACGGATGACGTCGATACCGCGCACGTACTCGAGCATCCGGTCGGTCGCTGCCTCCTGGAGTTCGCGCCGGCGTGCGTACACGTCGATCACGCGCCCGATCCCGAAGCGCAACACCGGGAACGACAGAAGCGCGACGGCGAGAGCCGGAAGCGCCAGCCACGGTTCGATGAACGCGATCGCGATGAGGACGACCGCCGGCAGGATCGCACTGCCGAGGAAGATCGGCAGGTTCCAGGCGATGAAGCCGGCGAGCTTCCCCGCGTCGTGCGTGAGGACGGTGAGCGACGCCCCGGCGTCGGCGCCCAGCGCCCGATCGGGATCTCGACGCATCGTGTCGAGGATCCGGTGGCGCAGACGGCCGGTCGCCTCGTAGCCGACGACCCAGAGGATCCCGTTCGCGTACCGAGACGCTGCGAAGCGGGCCACGAGCGAGCCGATCGTGATCGCCCCGACCCACCAGGCGTCCGACGTCGTGAGGTCATCGTCGTCGAGTCGCAGCACGACGATGACCGCCACGACTGCGGGAACCGCCCAGAGCAGCGACCGATGACGGTGGCGATCAGCGCGCGGACGAGCCGCGGGCGTTCCGGCTCGCACAGCCGCCACAGTCGGGCGAGCGCGGCGATCATCGGTCGTCCGTCCCCGTGAGTGCCGCGTCGGCACCGCCCGGCCGCGCCGATCGCTCGGCGCCGCCCAAGTGGATCGCCTCGGCGGCGATCATGTCGGCCCACATCGACGCGTAGCGGCCCTCGGTGCTCAGGAGCTCGTCGTGCGTGCCGATCTCGGCGACGGTGCCCTCGTCGACGACGACGATCTGATCGGCTCCGGCGATCGTGCGGAGACGGTGCGCGACGACGATGAGGGTGCGCCCGGCGACCAGGGCGGAGATGGCGTCCTGGATCGCCGCCTCGTTGTCGGGATCGGCCATGGCCGTCGCCTCGTCGAGCACGACGATCGGGGCGTCGCGCAACATCGCCCGAGCGATCGTGATCCGCTGCCGTTCGCCGCCCGACAGCCCGGTCCCACCCGACCCGATCGGCGTGTCGTACCCCTGCGGGAGCGCAGCGATCACGTCGTGGACGCGCGCGGCCCGACACGCAGCGACGAGTTCGTCGTCGGTGGCGCCGGGTTTGCCGACGCGCAGGTTGTCCGCAACCGAGTCGCTGAAGAGGAACGGGTCCTGGAACACGAGCGCGAGCCGACGCAGCAGATCGGCCACCGTGAGGTCTCTCACGTCGGTGCCCCCGATGCGGATCGAGCCGTCGTCGAGATCCCAGAACCGGGCCAGCAGCCGAACGATCGTCGACTTGCCCGCGCCCGACGGGCCGACCAGCGCCGTGACGGTCCCGGGTTCGGCGGTGAACGACACGTCGTGCAGTGTCGGCGTCGGCGGCTCGTGGGCGAACGACACCCGGTCGAACTCGACCAGCTGGCCGTCGGCCGGGCGGGCCTCGTCGGGTTCGGGCAGCGCGGTCTCGTGCAGCATCCGCTCGATCACCGCACCGCCGTAGCTGTACCACGAGAGCTGGAAGCCGAGTTGATACGCGCGCTCCAGCGGCTGATTGACACCCGCGCCGAGCAGCAACACGAGGAGGAACGTCGTGGCCGCGACGCCGCCGTCGGCGACCAGCCACACGCCGACCGGCAGCACGAGGACGAAGTCGGCGCGGATCAGCACCCGGAACGCCGTTCCGAGGGTGGCATACCGACGCGACCAGCCCTGCTCGGCGGCCACGTGACGATCGATCGCGGAGTGCACCGGCCCGGTGATCGAGCGGTGACCGTCGAACAACCGCACCACGTGCGGATGGCGCAGCGCCTCGGCCGCGCCGGCGTGCAGATCGTCGGCAGCGGCCGTACTGCGGCGGACGTGATCGGAACTGTCTCGCTGACCGAGCCACACGCAGAACAGCGCCAGCGGTGCCACCACGATCGCAGCGAGCCCGAGTCGCCAGTCCGCGAGCAGGAGCCAGACCGACGCGCCGAGCCAGAACGCCAGTGCCGACACGAGCTCGGGGATCGCGTGGGCGAGGACCGCCTCGATCCGCTGCACGTCGTCGGTGAGGACGCGCTGGACGTGCCCGCTGCGGCGGCGGGAGAACCAGCCGAGCGGCAGCGTGGCGAGCGTGCGAGCCACATCGAGCCGCAGCTCACGCATCACGTCGAACGCGGCGAGGTGGGAGATCTCGAGCGCCTTGCTCCACAGCTGGAAGCGCAGGAACGACGCCACGGCGCTGACCGCGGCGAGCGTGGCCAGCTCCCCGCCGGTCGCCGTGCCGTCGACCAGGTCGACGATCGCCAGGTAGATGGTGATGAACGGCACGAGTTCCAGCGCCGTCGAGAGCACGGCCAGCAGGGTCGACACGACCATCTGACGTGTCGCCGGTCGACACAGCCGAGCCAGGATCCGCAGTCCCTGCGTGAACGGCGGCCGCTCCGGCTGATCGTCAGACACCGACGCGCTCCTCGCCGGACTGCTCGTCGGTCAGGTCGAATTCGACGGTCGGGTCGGTCGCGAGAGCGAGCAGCGCTTCGGTCGCCGGATGCTGCGGGTCGGACACGACGCGCTCGGTCGGGCCCTCCTCGACGATCCGGCCCTGCTCGAGCACGACGAGTCGATCGCAGGTCCCCGCCGCCTCGGCGAGGTCGTGGGTGATGACGAGCGCAGCGAGACCCGATGCGTCGCGGGCGTCGAGCAGCGACTGGGCGATGCCGGCGCGCACCGATGCGTCGAGCATCGACATCGGTTCGTCGAGCACCACGAGGAGAGGATCGACCACGAGAGCCCGAGCGAGCGCGACACGCTGACGTTGTCCGCCCGACAGCTGTCCGGCGCGTCGCCCGAGGAGTTCGTCGGTGGGATCGAGGCCCACGAGCGCGAGGGCGCGCTCGACCCGGCTCCGGCGGTCCGAGCGAGGCACCCGGTCGATGGCGAGCGGTTCGCCGACCAGGTCGACGATGGGCATCGTCGGATGGAGCGAGGCATACGGATCCTGGTGGACGAGAGCGAGCCGCCGACGCAACCGACGCAGGTCGCGCCGGTTTGCGCTGAGCAGATCGCTCCCCGCCACCTCGATCCGGCCCTCCTCGGGGCGGACCAGTCCGAACAGGCAGCGCGCGAGCGTCGACTTCCCCGAGCCGCTCGGACCCACCAGACCCACGATCTCGCCGGAGCGAACGACGAGGTCGGCCGACTCGAGCGCAGCCGTCTCGGTGGTGGTGAACCAGCGGCGTGAGCTGTACGTCTTGGTGATCTGGGTGGCCTCGACGACGACGTCGCCGACGGTCTCGACGCGGTCGCGGTGCACCGTCGGGAACGACGTCTCGAGCGCCGAACCGTCGACGCTGTCGCCATCGTCGTGGTTCGGTCCGGTCACGAGATGACAGGCGACCGACCGGGCGCCCAGCTCGACCAGGACCGGAGCCTCGTTCGCGCACGTCTCATCGCTGTGCGGGCAACGAGCAGCGAAGGCGCAGCCGGCGATCGGCACGGTCGGGTCGGGGGCGCGGCCGGGGATCGCCGCCCAGCCGCCTCCGTCGAGCGACGGCGCAGCGGCGAGCAGGCCGATCGAGTACGGGTGACGCGCGTCGTGGACGACGTCGGCGGTCGGACCCGACTCGACGATCCGACCTGCGTAGGCGACGGCCAGCCGGTCGCACGCCGCCTGAACCGTGCGGAGATCGTGGGAGACGAGCAGCAGCCCGAATCCGTCCTCGGCCTGGCGGTCGAGCAACAGCCGGAGGAACGCCGCTGCGGTGACCGCATCGAGGCCGACCGTGGGTTCGTCGGCGATGAGCAGCTGCGGCGAACAGGCGAGCGCCGCCGCGAGTGCCACGCGCTGGCGCATCCCGCCCGACAGCTCGTGCGGGAACGCATGGGCTGCACGACCCGTGAGACCGACCCTCTCGAGCAGCTCGTGCGCCACGTCGGTCGCGGCCGACTTCGATGAGTCGGTGTGCACGGTCAACACCTCGGCGACCTGAGCGTCGACCCGGTAGGCGGGATGGAGACCGGCCATCGCGCCCTGCGGCACGGCGGCGATCGTGGAGCCGCGGACCGACACCCACGTCTTCCGATCGCCCGGCTCGATCGCCGTGCCGGCGACCTCGATCAACCCGCGTCGCTCGGCGTGCGACGGCAACAGTCCGAGCGCCGCGGTGACCACCGTCGACTTCCCCGATCCCGACTCGCCGACGAGACCGACCCGTTCGCCGGGAGCCACGTCGAGATCGACGTCGCGCACGGCCCGGACCACCCCGGCGTCGGTCCGATAGTCGACCTCCAGCGATCGGACCCGGAGCGCCGTCACGGCTGCTCCCGTCTGGCGGGGTTGAGCCGGGCCTCGATCGCGACTCCCACGAGCCCCATCGAGACCACCAGCAGGGCGATCGCCGCGCCGGGCGGCACGACCCACCACCGCCACGCATCGGTGAGGAACGCGCTGCGGACGTTGGCCCAGTACAGGATCGTGC
>JBCCTP010000211.1:0-7624 GCA_039198505.1 Actinomycetota bacterium
CCCGATCACCCATCGTCATCGCCTCGACCTGATCGTGCGTGACGTACACAGTCGTCACCCCCAACTCGCGCTGCAACCCGGCGATCTCCGCGCGCATCTGCACCCGCAACTTCGCATCCAAGTTCGACAACGGCTCGTCCATCAAGAACGCCGCCGGCTGACGCACGATCGCTCGACCCATCGCCACCCGCTGACGCTGACCACCCGACAACTGACCCGGCTTGCGATCCAGATTCGCGTCGAGCTCCAAGATCTTCGACGCCTGACGTACCCGCCGATCGATCTCGTCCTTGGGCACCTTCGCCAACTTCAGCGCGAACCCGATGTTGTCGTACACGCTCATGTGCGGATACAGCGCGTAGTTCTGGAACACCATCGCGATGTCGCGATCCTTCGGCTCGACGTCGTTGACGACCTTCTCACCGATCTTCATCTCGCCACCGGTGATGGTTTCGAGACCCGCGATCATCCGCAAGGCCGTGGACTTGCCACACCCCGACGGACCCACGAGCACCAAGAACTCACCGTCGTCGATGTCGATCGACAGATCGTGAATCGCATGAAACCCGTTCTCGTAGACCTTGTTGATGTTGTCGAGCGTGACAGTGGCCATGGCCCCTCCCTGATCCCCCCGGTTGCGATGTCGGCGACGCGGATGAAACCGCTTACAGCCGACGTCGATGTTAGTCGACCGACCACCCCGCGAGCTCAGGGAGGCGCTGCGCCACGCCGGTATCGTCGCCGGTCATGGCCGTGAACCAGATGAAGAACCGCATGCAGTCGCTCGGCCTGCTCGACCGGGCGTTCAAGGCGTGCAGCGACGACGACCTGACGGCGGCGCTCGAGGCCCTCGACGACGACCACCGCGAGGCCGTCGAGTCGTTCGTCGACTCGGTCGACGCCGAGGGGGTCCGCGAGGGCGTCAAGCGAGGCCGGATCGACGGTGGGATGGAGGCGATCGCCGCCATCGTCAGCGATGCGTGCCTGGCCGACTGCATCGAGCAGCTCGGCGACCACGCCGACAACCCGTCGAGCGATCAGCTGCGCGAGGTGCTGCCCGGGATCGTCGACGAGCACTCCGTCGGCATCACCCAGATCATGCTCGCGTCAACCGTGGCCGGCGAGGCGCCCGCCTCCGCCATCATCCGCGACCTCCTGAAGAACGACGAGACGCTCGCGCTGCCGAAGGCCGAGACGGTCGAGATCGCACCGCTCATCGACACGTCCCGGCGTTCCGACGACGAGCAGGCCGAGGTCCGAGCGAAGCGCAAGGCCGCCAAGGCGGCGAAGAAGGAAGCCGAGCGCGCCCGCAAGGCGCAGGCCGCCGCCGCGAAGCGCCGGTAGCCGGCACCCTCCCCACGCCTCGCGAACGTCGTTGTTACGGCGACCCCCGGGGTGGACGGGACACTGGGCCGCGAGCGGGCGGGCTCGGCGATCCGAAACGGTCACAGACGAGCGTGCGACCGACGACCCTCGACTCGTGGTCGAGCAGCCACCGTTTCGCGTCGATCCCACCGGCGAAGCCCGTGAGCGAGCCGTCGCTGCCGATCACCCGATGGCACGGCACGATCACCGGGATCGGGTTCCGTCCGTTCGCGGCGCCGACCGCGCGGGCCTTCGACCGGTCGCCGATCCGTTCCGCCTGCTCGCCGTAGCTCACCGTGTCGCCGTACGGAATTCGGCGCAGCGCCGTCCACGCGTCGCGCTGGAAGTCGGTCCCGACCGGGTCGAGCGGAACGTCGAAGTCGAGGCGCTCGCCCGCGAAGTACTCGACGAGCTGCCGCACCACCTCGTCGAGGAGGTCGTCGCCGACCGACCTCGGGGCCGCGTGGCTCCCGGCGTCGACGGCGTCGACACCGATGTCGCCAGCTCGAGCCGACGTCGGGATGTCGGGCCATTCGATCGCCCGCAGTCCGCGGGAGGTCGCGACGAGACGCAGCCGCCCGATCGGTGTGTCGAGCACGGCGGCTCGATCGGTGGGCGATGGGGCGGACGTCAATTCCGTCATGAGGTCTCTCCGTTCGGGTCGGTCGTGTGCGGCGGGTCGAGCGCCGCCCACAGGTGGTGGGTCGCGTACGAGCGCCACGGCGCCCACTCGCCGGCGAACTCGGCGAGATCTCCGAGGCCGAGGGCGCACGCGCCGTGGCGGACTCCGAGGTCGCCCGCGAGCAGCACGTCGGGGTGCGCCAAGCCGCGCATCACGACGTAGTCGGCCGTCCACGGACCGATCCCCTTCAGCGCGAGGAGCCGTTCGCGGACTTCGGCCGGGTCGGCTCCGACGTGGAGCGGCACGAGGCCGTCGGCAACGGCCTCGGCGGCGCGCCGGATCGTGTCACGGCGGGCGGCGGGCATCGAGAACGCGTGGTCGGGTGCCTCCGCGATGGACGCGGCGTCGGGGAAGGGGACGAGCCGGACGTCGGGGCATGCCGCCGGGACTCCGTCGGTGTCCCCGCTGCCTCCGGCGACGCGTTCGACGAGGTGCCCCGCGACGGTGCGGGCTCCGGCGACGGAGATCTGTTGGCCGATGATGGCCCGGACGAGCGTCTCGAACGGATCGACACCGACGGGCGACCGTCGCCCGGGACGTCGACGCACTGCGTCACGAAGCACGGTGGAACCGAGGTGCGCGTCGATCGCCGCCGGGTCGGCGTCGAGATCGAGCATCCGGCGGATCCTCTGCACGGCGGTCGCGAGGTCGGCGACGTCGGCGAGTTCGACCGTGACGACGACGTGTCCGACCGCTCCGTCGAGATCGGAGTCGACGTCCCCACCGTCGAGTTCGATCGACAGGAGCGCCGCACCGTGAGGGAGCCGGAGGGCCCGGCGGTAGCGACGACGCGCCGGTGCCGGATCGATCTCGTCGACCTGGCCTGATGGGTCGGACGCCGTGCAGGACTCCGAGATGCCCGGCGTCTCGAACGTCTCGAACGTCTCGAACGTCTCGACGCCGACGATCGACCGCCGACCGACGAAATCGAGGGTGTCGCGAGCGGGGAACGGCAGCCGGACGGGCAACCGCAGTGTCACGGTCGTGGCTCGATGAGCTCCGTCGAGTGCGGGTGCGATCTCGCCGGCTGGACGCCCTCGACGGCTCGACGCCCGGTGCGCCGCTCGCCGCAGGTCGCGAGGCGCGGTGTCGAAGACCTCGCGCATCGTGTCGTTGAACTGTCGAACACTGCCGAAGCCGGCGGCGAACGCGACGTCGGCCAGTGCCATGTCGGTCGTCTCGACGAGCACTCGCGCGGTCTGCGCGCGCTGTGCTCGTGCGAGCGCGAGGGGGCCGGCACCGACCTCCGACGTGAGGAGCCGATTCAGATGCCGTTCGCTGTACCCGAGCCGTGCGGCCAGGCCCGGGACACCCGCTCGCTCGACGACGCCGTCGGCGATCAGTCGCATCGCGCGACCGACGAGGTCCTGACGAACGTTCCACTCGGGCGAGCCGGGCGATGCGTCGGGCCGACACCGTTTGCACGCCCGGAACCCGCGCTGTTGGGCCGCTGCGGCTGTCGGATGGAACTCGACGTTCGCGCGCTTCGGCGTGACGGCCGGACAACTGGGTCGACAGTAGATGCCGGTCGTGCGGACCGCGATCACGAACACGCCGTCGAAGCGAGCGTCGCGGCTCGATGCGGCGGCGTAGCAGTGGTCGGGGTCGAGCGGCGGCACCGGGCCATCATCGCAGCGCGACCGGCCGTCGACCAGCGGAATTCGGACATGCAAGCGCAACGTCCGATTCCCGCTGATCACCGGTTCGCGCCAACGCACGAGGGAGGGCCGCCGGGATGTGCTGACGGAGGGGTCAGTTGCCGGCGACGGGACGGGGCGACGACGCCTCGGCACGCTCGCCCGTTCGACCGGCCGAGGACGCAGACTCGGGCGAGCCGACGTGCGCATCACCGTCGGACGATCCGGACGGCACGACCATGATCCGCAGGACCGCCACACCGAGCAGACACATCGACGCACCGACGAGGAAGCCGACCCGCTCGTCGATGAGCTGGGCGACTGCGCCGACGGCCAGACCACTCACCGCCGACCCGATCTCGAAGAACATCGTGAACGAACTGATCGCCCGTGCCCGCTCGCGATCGGACACCCGATTGACCGTGAGCGCCATGAGCGACGGGTAGTTGAACGCGATGCCGAGGCCGACGAGCACGGCGCCGACCCAGAGCGCGGCCTGCGCGGGCACGAGACCGACGACGACGAGCCCGGCCGCCATGGCACCGAGTGCGAGCGTGACCGCACGTCGGGGCCCGAGCCGCTCGGGCCACCGGGCGCCGACGACGCGGATCACGAGGGTGAGCGCCGCGTACACGAAGAACAGCCCACCCGAGGACGTGAGGCCGAGCTCGCGGGAGTAGTCGGGCACGAACAGGAAGAACGACGTGAGGCCTCCGACGCCGAGCGCGAGGACGACGCCCGGGCCGACCGCGGCCGGGTGGACCAGCCGGCGCCAGCCTCGCTCGTCGTCTGCTCCGGGCGCGTCGGCGGCGTCCGGGTCGGAGTCGGCAGCCGCGTCGGGCGACACGACGTACGACGGCACGAAGAAGGCGATGGCCATGGCGAGCAGTGCGAACACGCCGGCCGCGATGAAGGTCCGTTCGAACTGGTCGCCGGCGAGGAGCCACTCGCCGAACACGGGCCCGAGCCCGAGCCCGCCGAACACGGCGACGGAGAAGTAGCTGGCGCCCTCGGCGCGACGCTCGCGCGGGGACAGATCGGCGATCAGCGTGGCGGCGCCGACGAACATGGCGGCTTCACCGACGCCGGTGAAGATCCGGAACCCGAGCAGCACGCCCAGCGTGTCGGCCTGGCTCATCCCGAATCCGCCGAGCGCGGCGATGACGGCGCCACCGACCATCACCCGCCGTCGGCCGTAGCGGTCGGCCAGACGGCCGAGGATCGGACGGGCGCAGATGGCCGCGGCCGCGAACACGGCCGCGTTCAAGCCGACACCGAACTCGCCGCCGTCGAGGGGCCCTTCGATGTACAACGGCACGAGCGGGAGCAACGTGCCGATGTACATGAACATCGCCAGCGCCGCGAGGGTGACGACGACGAATGGCGTCGTGATCAGCCGGTCGCTCGGAGCGAGGTACGTGTGGACGCGCAGCGACGAGCGAACGGATGGACGCTCGTCGGTGGTGGTCACCGGCTCAGGCTGCCGGACGACCTCCGCGGCGAAACGCACGGCGGACTGTGTCGCCCGATGTCACAGCGGCCGCGCACCTCGAGCCGCAGGGACCGTGCGCGGCAACCCTGCGTCGGGGTCAGCCGGTGGGGGGCTTGGGCTCCTTCGGCAGTCCGAGCACGCGCTCGCCGACGATGTTGCGCTGGATCTGGCTCGTGCCGCCCCAGATCGTCTCGGAGCGGGAGAAGAAGAACTGCGACATCATCGTCGACACCGGGTAGCCCTCCCGCCGCTTGTCGCGCGTGGCGCCGGGCCACGAACGGCCCTCGGGGCCGGTGTCGATGAGCATGGAGTCGGCACCGAAGATGTCGAGCGCGAGCTCCATCGCCGCCTTGTGCATCTCGGACCAGAACATCTTGTTGGTCGCCCCGAGTGCGATGACGCCCATGTCCTTCTTGTTCTGCACCGTCGCCGTGAGATTGCGCAGTCCGTTGATGCGCAGGATCTGGATCTTCGTGTAGTACGTCATCAGCCGCTGGCGGATGTCGGCTTCGGCGATCTTGCCGTTCTCGATCGCCACGTCGCGGAGCACCTGGTACTCCTGCTCGAACCGGCGGAATCCGGTGGTCGCCGACTGCCCCCGCTC
The DNA here is from genome assembly GCA_039198505.1 of Actinomycetota bacterium. Taxonomy (GTDB): domain Bacteria; phylum Actinomycetota; class Acidimicrobiia; order Acidimicrobiales; family Ilumatobacteraceae; genus Ilumatobacter_A. Next base: position 5,781 of record JBCCTP010000211.1, read on the forward strand.
GAACGCGAGGGTGGAGTTGGCGACCTTCCACCCGTTGTTGACGCCGCCGACCACGTTGTCCTTCGGCGCCCGGGCGTTGTCGAAGAAGACCTCGCAGAACTCTGCGGTTCCGTCGGGCTGGGTGATGCCCCGCACCTCGATGCCGTCCTGCTTCATCGGCACGAGGATGTAGGAGATGCCGGCGTGCTTCTTGACGTCGGGATCGGTGCGCGTGAGGAGGAAGCAGTAGTCGGCGTGGTGGCCCTGCGTGGTCCACACCTTCTGGCCGTTGATGACCCACTCGTCGCCGTCGAGCACCGCCGTCGTCTTCAGCGACGCGAGATCGGAGCCCGAGTTGGGCTCGGAGAACCCCTGACACCACCGGGTCTGGCCCTGGAGGATCCCGGGGAGGAACTCCTTCTTCTGCTCCTCGGTCCCCCACTGCAGCAGGGTCGGCCCGACGAGCGTGTCACCGAAGAAATCGCCACGCATCGGCGCCTTCGCACGGGCGAACTCCTCGGCGAGCGCCACACCCTGCATCGTGGTCAGACCCTTCCCGCCGTACTCCTCGGGCCACGTCGCACAGATCCAGCCGCCCTCGAACAGCTTCTTCGGCCACTGGCGATTGAAGTCGGCGCGCGCGTCGTCGGACATCTCGAAGCCGTCCTCGAACCACCCGTCGGGCAGGTTCTCCTCGAGCCACGATCGGATCTCGGTGCGGAATTCCTCTGCCTCGGCGGGATACGTCAGGTCCATCGGAACAGTGTGCCAAACCGCGCCCGTGCGAGCCCGGCCGGGTCACCTCGCGTGGCTGTCACGCTCGTCACGTCCGCTTTCATCCGCCGTTCACACGGGGATCACACCCCTGCAAGAACACGTCCCTAACTTCTCAGCCAGGTGGTCGATCCGTTCCGGTTCATCCCCTTCGTCTGCTCTCATCCCCCTCGAGTCGCTGACACCCCCTCACCGGAACGGGTCGACCCCTTCAGGTTTTCCGGCGACATCCCGGTCGCGGACGGGGCGGTTCATCGGCTCGAAACACACCTCGAACACGGGTGACACGAGCGTTCACCGGAACGAAACCGGACGGCGACGAACGAGAAATCGCGGGCCCCTACTTTCTCGGCCGTTCGCCGGGCAGCGTGGCTCGCGGATGTAACCCGTACCCGAGGGTCACCCGACCCATCCGTGGGTCGATCGACCCTGACAACCCGCCGGCGCGCGGAGCCGGCGACTTGGAGGACACCGTGTCAAGCACGACACTCGAGTCGAGCGAGGTACTCGACACCGACGCTTCGAGCGCACCGCTCGAACGTCGTTCCACGACCCGACGCCTGGCCGGCCGCCTGGCCCGCAGCCGCTCGCTGCGGATTCTCTCGGGACTCGGCGGCGTCGCCGCCGTGGTCACGCTCACGGCGACCCCGGTCACCGCACAGGAGCTCAGTGAGACCGAGACCGTTCAGGCGGTCTTGGACAACATCTGGATCTTCCTCGCCGGTGTGCTGGTCTTCTTCATGCAGGCGGGCTTCGCGCTCGTCGAAGCGGGCCTCACCCGGGCCAAGAACGTCGTCAACATCTTCGCCAAGAACGTCGCGGACGCCATCATCGGCATCCTCGCCTTCTTCGCGGTCGGATACGGATTCGCGTTCGGCTCCGGAAACGACTTCTTCGGCACCGAGGCGTTCTTCCTGACCGGCTTCGACGACATCGAGGCCTTCGGGAGCAGCGGCGTCGGCAACCTGTCGGTCACCGCCTTCTTCTTCTTCCAGTCGGTGTTCGCCGCCACGGCGGTCACGATCACGTCGGGAGCCATGGCCGAGCGGACGAAGTTCCCCTCGTACATGCTCTTCGGCGTCTTCATGTGC
>JBCCTP010000212.1:0-7548 GCA_039198505.1 Actinomycetota bacterium
CCACACCGCTGCCGACGTTGAACGTCCTGTTCGACGCGCAGAGCCTCCGCTCGGTCCTCGACGACGAACCCATCGACCCCGCCCACTACCGCCAGGTGATCTGTCGCACCCAACGCGGCGACGACGTCGCTCTCGACGAAGCCGCCGCGACGACCCTGTGGGCCCACGTGCGACGCGTCGTCACCGACGGAGCCGGCACCATCATCGACCTCGGACGCCGCCGCAGACTGTTCCGCGGATCATCCCGCGACGCCGCACTCTTGCTCCACGACACCTGTGCCTGGCCCGGCTGCACCGTGCACAGCGTCGACTGCGAAGCCGACCACGCCCGCACCTGGCACACCCACGGCACCACCGACCCCGCCAACGGGCTGCCGTTGTGCAAACGCCACAACCTCCACAAACACACCGGGCGATTCACCGCACGCCGAGACGCAACAGGCGACTGGACCATCCACCACCCCGACGGAACACCCGTCGACTGACGCGTGCGCCGGACGCGCCTGCGCTCACGATCTCTGCGCCTGGGTGAGGAACACCCCGGCCGACACCACGACGATCCCCACAAGCCCGACCGGGCCGGGGAACTCCCCGAGGAAGACCCAGGCGAGCACGGCGATCTGGATGAGCATCGTGTTGTTGATCCCGGCGGACTCGACTGCCGAGAGATGCCGAAGTGCCGCGTTCCACATCGTGAACGCCAGCGCCGTGTTCACCACGGCGAGCCACGCGATGATCACGACGGTTCGGGCCGTGAGATCGGGGACGCCCTCGATCAGCAGACCCGTCGCCAGGAGAAGCCCGGCGCCGATCGACATGCTCACCGCGGTGACGACCAGTGGGGACGTGGTGTGCCGGCGGTTCACCTGCCGGCCGAGGAGACCGCCGGTGACGTTCGCGGCGAGCCCGACGAGGGCAGCGATCATCCCAACCGTCGTCGCTCCGAGATCCCCGGCGAAGAACAGCAACGCTCCGGCCACGACCAGGACCCCACCCACGATCTGCGAGGGTCCGGGAGTCTCGCCGAGCGAACGGGCACTCGCGAGGGCGACCACCAGCGGCGTGAGCGACAACACGAAGCTCGTGGTGGCGGCCGGTTGACTGTCGATCGCCACGAACTGTGCGCCCTGCGTGACCGCGTAGAACACGACGCCGAGGATCGCCAGCCGACCGATCGATCGCCGATCGAGTGACGAGACCTCGGCCCGTCGATCGGAGCGAACCGCCACGGCACCTGCGACGACCGCAGCTGCGAGCCCGTACCTCAGACCGGCGAACGTCAGCGGTTCGAGATCCTCGTCATCGAGGACGAACCGGATCAGCACCCAGGACGAACTCCAGAGCACGGTGACGGCGAACGCCGTCCAGAGAGCGACCGTGTGGTCGCGTCGAGAGCGGGTGTGTGACATCGGAACCTCCGGGAATCGGCACGCGTGGAACGAATGCCGACGTCTCCACTCGAGGCTTTTGTCCCATGAGGTGCGAGCCCGTTGTCTCCGGGCCTTCTGTGACGCTCGGACCAGACCCCGCACGAGGCGGGCGGAACCCTAGACACCCTTCGGTCGGTCTGCTCAGCGTACGTCACGCTGGGGTGGTCGGTCACCCTCCGTCGCCCGGCAGGCTGCAAGGGTGACCGCCTCGTCGAGTGACCTCGCTGCGCCCGAGCCGATCTCGGCCGTGCGCCACGAGCCGCTCCGACGCACCTGGTTGCGCAACACGTGGGGCGACCTGGTCTACGTCCACTGGGCCGTCGACCCCGACCTCATCCAGGCATCGCTGCCCGACGGACTCCGCGTCGACACGTTCGACGGTCGCGCCTACGTGTCGCTCATTCCGTTCCAGATGACCGACGCGATGCTCCGCGGTCTTCCGGCGATCCCCGGTGTGTCGAACTTCGCCGAGACCAACGTGCGCACCTACGTGGTCGACTCGAAGGGTCACCGGGCGATCTGGTTCTTCTCGCTGGAAGCGGTCGCACTGCCGATCGTGGCGTTCGCTCGCTGGCTGCTCGGGTTCCCCTACGTCTGGTCCCGCATGTCGATCGAACGCTCGGGCGGCGACCGCGACGGGACGCGTCGATACCGGACGGAACGTCGTCGCTGGCCTCGCCGTCCCGGTGCGACGACCGAGCTCGAGGTCGAAATCGGCCAAAGAATCGAGACGCCGAGCGACCTCGACGTGTTCCTGTCGGCCCGCTGGGGGACCGTCGCCGAGTGGCCACGCCGATCGGGACGCATCTGGTACCACCCGGTCGATCACGACGAATGGACACTGTTCGAGGCTCGGATCCTCCATCTCGACGACGAGTCGATCTCGGCGGCCGGACTCCCCCGTCCCGACACCGAGCCGATTGTGCGCTACGCCCTCCCGGTCCACGCCCGATTCGGGCGGCCGCAGCGCGTGTGACCTCGCCTCGGCGCGGCGTCAGTTGCCCGACCGGCCGAGCTCGGCCGGATCGATCCGGCTGAGACGGCACTCGACGAGCGGTTCGCCGGCCTCGGCGATGTCGGCCCACTCGCGGAGACGCTCGAAGGAGTAGATGCCGGTCGTGTGCCCGTCGGCCCAGTCGAGGTTGAGGCCCCACGCGCCGGCCATCGACGCAGTTGCGATGGCGACACCGTCGGGGTCGGTCTCGGCTGCGGTCGACACCGGGCGACCGTCGCGCCGTCGAGCGTTGCAGTCGGCACACGGACACGCGAGGCGCAGCGGTGCGAGCGGGAACTCCGCCACGAGTCCGTCGACGAACGTGAGCCGGACGAACTCGCTGCGCTTGACGTCGATCGCGGCGTGGTCGTGGAGTGGCATGGCCACCATCAGCCAACCAGCGAATCAGTCCAGCAACGACTCGGGGATCGGCACGACGCGGGCGCGAAGCCACTCACCCAGCGCCTTCGCCTGCGCGTCCTGACGCGATGACGCGGCGACCCCCTCCTCGAGAAGGCCACGGATCACGAAGTTGAGCGATGTGATCCTCGGAAACCGATAGCGGTCGACGGCGAGGTCGCCGGTCTCGGGAAGGAGCTCCTGGAGCCGTTCGACCGTGAGCCACTCGTCGAGCCAGGCCCAGGTGTCGGCGGACCGCCTCATCAGCTCCGGGGTCGACGCGCTCGACCTCACGAACACCCCGAGGTTCGCGTTGCCGCCCTTGTCGCCCGATCGTGCTCCGATGATCCGCCCGAGGGGGACGTCGATCGTCGGCCCGTCGGGCAGCGAGCCACCGGGCTCGAACGGCTCGACCTCGACCGGATCGCCGGCGGGGGCGACCGACTCGACCTGTCGGGTGCGGCCGTCGAGGTGGACGTACTGGGGCACCAGCTCGCTCGGCACCGTCGCCGGACGGTACACGCCGAACGGCGTGCCCGGACCCGGCATGCCGCCGAGCCCGTACATGCCGGGGATGCCCGACAGGGCGGTGTGCACGTTGGCGTCACTGAACGCTCGGCCGACCATGCGCTCGTCGGCGTCCTTCACCGTGAGCCGCCAGATGGCCGTGGCCGCCTCCTGCGTCTCGGGGTCGTCGTGTTCGGTCCGGATCACCCGGCTCGTCAGCGAGTCGAAGTCGCCCGGGTCGTACGGGCAGGCGTCCCAGAACGTGGCCGCGGCGAACTGCGCCTTCTCCTCGATGTCGAGACCGGTGAGCGCGACCGTGAACGAGTTCCGGTAGCCGCCGAGCTCGTTGGTGGCGACCTTCAACGTCGGCGGCGGCGCCTGGCCCTGCACGCCCCACACGTACACGCGGTCCGGGTTCACCTCGACGAGATTGATGGTGTCGAAACGCGCCGTGACGTCGGGACCGTGGTACTCGGGCCCTCCGATCTCGTAGAGGAGCTGGGACGTGACCGTGCCGACCGACACCTGGCCTCCGGTGTCGTCGTGCTTGCCGATGAGGCACGACCCGTCGGCCGCGATCTCGGCCCACGGGAACCCGAAACGGGCGCGACCGTTGATCTCCTCGCGGCCTTCGATCTCGGTGAAGAACGAGTAGTTGCCGCCGGTGACCTGGCCGCTGCACTCGATGAGGTGTCCGGCGACGACGGCGCCGGCGAGCTGATCGAAGTCGTCGCGGGCCCAGCCGTGGTGCCACGCCGCCGGGCCGCACACGACCGCAGCGTCGGTGACCCGGCCGGTGATGACGATGTCGGCGCCCTCGGTGAGCGCGTCGACGATTCCCCAGCACCCGAGGTATGCGTTGGCCGTGACGAACCGGGACACGTCGCCGAGCGTGCCGTCGCCGTACACCACACCGTCGTCGAACGCCTGGAGGTCGCCCGACGCCGCGAGGTCGGCGAGGCGGTCCATGAGATCGTCGCCGTCGACGTAGGCGATGCTCGGCGAGAGTCCGAGCCGATCGGCCACCTCGTGCACGGCCTCGGCACACCCCCCGGGGTCGAGTCCGCCCGCGTTGGACACCACCTTGATGCCCCGATCGAGGCAGGTCCCCATGACCTCCTCCATCTGGGTGACGAAGGTGCGGGCGAAACCGCCGCCGGGGCGCTTCGCTCGAATGCGGCTGAGGATCAGCATCGTCAACTCGGCGAGCCAGTCGCCGGTGAGCACGTCGATCGGCCCGCCCTCGACCATCTCTCGGGCCCCCGACGGCCGGTCGCCGAAGAAGCCGGAGCAGTTGGCGATGCGGATCGGATCGGTCGCCGGCCGCTCGAACGGCTCCGGCTGCGTCCGCGACTCAGGCATCGGCCGACTCGAGGCTCACGAGCAGATCGCCCTGGTCGACCCGGTCGCCCGCGGCGAAGTGCACCGCCGACACCGTCGCCGCACCGGTCGCTGTGATGCGGTGCTCCATCTTCATCGCCTCGACGACCATGAGCACGTCGCCGTCGGTGACCTCCTGGCCGACCTCGACGTGGACGGACAACACGCTTCCCGGCAGCGGGCAGACCGGCCCGCTCCCGGCCGCCTCGGCGTCGTGGTCGACGAACCTCGGCGCGAGTGTCCAGACGGCCGATCCTGCGGTGGAGCGGGTGCGGTGTCCACCATCGACCTCAGCGGTCGACACGGTGCGACGGACGCCGTCGACCTCGATGGCGATCTCGTCGTCGGTTCGTCGGAGCAATCGCACCTCGACGCGACGCCGATCGTCGTCGGCGAACGAACCGTCCTCGGTGATCGCCGGGGGAGGGCCGAGCAGGACCACGGCCCCATCGGCGGAGATCGTGTACTCGACGTGATGCTCGACGTCCGGCTCGGCCGCCCGGATCCACGCCCGGCGCTGACCCTGCGTCCGAACGTTGCGCCACCCCGACGGCACGAACGAGAGCGGGTTCGCCGAGTCGTCCGACCGACCGGACGCCTCGCACGCGAACACCGCGGCGAGCAAGAGTGCGTCGAGGTCGTCCCCCGACGGACCGACGACGGTGACCACGTCGGGGTGCTCGTCGAGGTACGCCGTGGGCGTGCGGGCGGCGAGGTAGTCGGGTTCGGCGAGGATCGCCGTGAGAGCCGGCACGTTCGTGGTGACACCGGCGACGTCGGAGCCGAGCAGCGCCCGGCGCAGTCGGGCGGCCGCCTCGGCGCGCGTCGGCGCATGGGCGATGACCTTGGCGAGCATCGAGTCGTAGTCGGGCGACACGACGGCTCCGGTACGGAACCCGGTGTCGACGCGCACACCCTCACCGATGTCGAACGCCGTGACCTCGCCCGTCGACGGGAGCCAGCCGGCCGCTGGATCCTCCGCCACGACGCGTACCTCGATGGCGTGACCGTTCGACGGCACGTCGTCCTGGACGACCGGAAGCACTTCGCCGGCCGCCACCCGAAGCTGCAGTTCGACGAGGTCGACGCCGGTGACGGCCTCGGTCACCGGGTGCTCGACTTGGAGGCGCGTGTTCACCTCGAGGAAGTTGATCTCGTCGACCGTGCCGGCCTCGCCGACGAGGAACTCGACCGTGCCGGCGTTCTGGTAGCCGGTCGAGGCGGCGAGCTTCACCGCTCCCTCGCACAGCGCGGCACGGGTCTCGGGGAGGATCCCCGGCGACGGCGACTCCTCGACGATCTTCTGATTCCGACGCTGGATCGAGCACTCACGCTCTCCGAGGTGGATCACGTTGCCGTGTGCGTCACCGATGATCTGCACCTCGACGTGGCGAGCGCGCTCGACGTACGGCTCGACGAACACGGTCCCGTCGCCGAAGGCCGCCTCGGCCTCTCGCGACCCGGCGGCGACGGCATCGGCGAGCTCGCCGCTCGATCGGACGACGCGCATCCCCCGACCGCCGCCTCCGGCCGCCGCCTTGACGAGCGCGGGGAACGGGACGTCGTCGGGCAGGTCGTCGGCCGACTCGATCTCGAACAGCGGCGCGGTGGGCACCCCCGCCTCGATCGCCGCCTTCTTCGCTGCGATCTTGTCGCCGAGCAGCCGGATGTCGGCCGGCGACGGCCCGACCCAGATCAACCCGGCTGCCGCCACCTGCTCGGCGAACTCGGCGTTCTCGGCGAGGAAGCCGTACCCGGGATGCACCGCCTGACACCCCTGCGCGACGGCGGCTTCGATGACCGCATCGGCTCGCAGGTACGACTCGGCCGGAGTGGCCCCACCGAGCGCGACGGCGACGTCGACCGTGTCGACGTGCAGAGAGTTGCGGTCGGGCTCGGAGTAGATGCCGACCGTCGAGATGCCGAGCCGGTGAGCCGTCGACGCGATGCGCACGGCGATCTCGCCGCGGTTGGCGATCATCAGCCGACCGATGCGTGCGCTCAGCGTTCCGGTAGGTGTGCTCACGAAGCTCATGTCAGTGCCTCCAGACGCCGTACGACTCGGCGCCCGTGACGACGTTGGAATGGATGGCCGACAACGCGATTCCCAACACCGTGCGTGTGTCGCCGGGATGGATGATGCCGTCGTCCCACAGTCGTCCGGTCGAATAGAGCGCCGTCGACTCCTCCTCGATCTGCGCCTCGAGCGCCGACGTCTGGGCGAGCAGCGCGTCCTCGTCGACCTCGACTCCCCGACCGGCGGCGCTGTTGCGGGCGATGATCTCCATCACCCCGGCGAGTTGCTTGGGGCCCATGACCGCCACCTTGTGGTTGGGCCAGGTGAAGATGAAGCGAGGGTCGTACGAGCGGCCCGCCATGCCGTAGTTGCCCGCACCGTACGACGCACCGACCATGAGGTTGAGGTGCGGGACCTCGCTGTTGGACACCGCGTTGATCATCTTGGCGCCGTTGCGGATGATGCCGCCCTGCTCGGCCTTCGAGCCGACCATGAAGCCCGTGATGTTGTGGCAGAACAGCAGCGGCGTGTCGCGGCGATTGCACAGCTGGATGAACTGCGCCCCCTTCGCGGCCTCCTCGGAGAAGAGGATCCCGTTGTTGCCGAGCACTCCGACCGGGAAGCCGTGGATCGACCCCCAGCCGCACACGAGCTTGTCGCCGATCAACGCCTTGAACTCCTCGAACCGCGACCCGTCGAGAAGCCGGGCGTTCACCTCTCGGATGTCGAACGGGATACGAACGTCGGCCGGCGCGATGCCGAGCAGCTCCTGCGGGTCGTACAGCGGAGGTTCGTCGGGTTCGGTCGGCCCCGGCCCCAGC
>JBCCTP010000213.1:0-7523 GCA_039198505.1 Actinomycetota bacterium
CAGGGGTGGACAGCGACGGGAGGCCGTCGGGGTCCGGCGGCTCGGTGGCGAAACCCGGGGTCGACCCGGCTCCGGCCGCCTCGTCGCCATCGCTCGCCGTCTCGGTGCCGGATGCGGCGTCCGAGTCGGCGTCGGGGTCTCCGTCGTCGGAGCCGTCGGACGGATCGGCCGGATCGGCCGGCGAGCCGTCGCCTGCGTCGTCGGAGTCGACCTCGGAGACGCACCCGGCGACCAGCGCGGCGAGCACCAGGAACGCGCCGGCACCAAGGGACCGCCGAGAACGCCGCGCCGCCATCGGCGACACGCTACGGCTGCGTCGACCCGACCCGCATCTCCAGGTGATCGCGCTCGGTCGGTCCGTCGAGCAGCGCCGACACACGGGCGGACCAGTCGACGCGTTCGGTCGACTCGCCGCGTGCATGAACCCGACGACGGTCGACGGCGAGCGTCTCGGCGGCAGCTGCGACCTCGGGTCCGAGGTGTTCGGCGCACCGGTCGCGCAGCCGCCCCGCGAGCGCCGGGCTCGCTCCATCGGTGCTGACCGACACGCTCACGCGGCCCGAGCGGGCGATGGCCGGGAGGATGAAGTCGCAGTCGTCGGGCTGGTCGGCGGCGTTGACCCAGATGCCCCGACGTCGTGCCGCCGCCGCCACCGCGTGGTCGACGTCGTGGTGACCGGTCGCCGTGACCACCACCCGGACCTCGTCGAGATCCTCGACCACGAAGGGTCGCTCGACCACGGCCACGACGCGATCACGATCGAGGTGGTCACTCACCTCGGGCGCGACGACGGTGACGTTCGCTCCTGCGGCGGCGAGCCCGGCGGCCTTGTGCGCCCCCACGCGTCCGGCGCCGACGACGAGCGCTCGCACCTCGCTCAGGTCGAGAATCACCGGGTAGGCGAATCGGGCGTCGTGGCGGGTCGCGGGCTCCACGTCCTTCGTCATGGCGGTGACCCTACGGCGCCTCGATCTCGAATCTCGACAAAGTTGACCTTTTTTGTCGGGAATTGTTGAATGGGTCCGATGATCACCACCTCCAGCACCGCGACCGGCCCGTCCCCGACCGGCGCCGAAGCGGTCAAGATCGGCAGCGGGTACCTCGCCGGAACCATCGCCGACGAGCTGTCGGACGGCGATGCCGCGTTCGGTCACGACGCCGAGATGCTGCTGAAGTTCCACGGGATCTACCAGCAGGACGATCGCGACGTCCGGCGTGAACGGACCCGCCAGGGCCTCGGCCCGGATCACTCGTGCATGGTCCGGGCGTCGGTTCCGGGTGGGGCGATCTCCGCGGAGCAGTGGCTGGCGCTCGACCGGGTTGCGTCGCTGGCGAACGGTGCGCTGCGCCTGACGACCCGCCAGGGCATGCAGTTCCACGTGGTGCACAAGGGCGAGTTGCACGACCTCGTCGCGGGGATCAACTCGTCGCTGCTCACGACGCTCGGGGCGTGCGGCGACGTGGTGCGCAACGTGATGGCCTGTCCGCTCCCCGACCCCGAGCGACGGGCGATCCTCGATCCGGTCGTCGACGACCTCGTCCGACGATTCCGACCACGCACCGAGCGCTACTGGGAGCTCTGGGTCGACGGGGACCTCGCCGTGACCGCCGAGCCTCCGCCACGCCCGTCCCAGTTTGGCGACGCCCTCGATCTCACGCCGATCGACGACACCGAGCCGCTGTACGGCGACGCCTACCTGCCGCGGAAGTTCAAGATCGCCGTCGGCTGGCCCGGCGACAACTGCGTCGACGTACACACGAACGACGTGGGCATCGTGCCGACGCTCACCGACGGGCTGCGCGGCGACCTGACCGGTTTCGTCGTGCTCGCCGGCGGCGGTCTCGGGATGAGCCACAATCGGCCCGACGACACGTATCCACTCCTCGCTCGCCCGCTCGCGTGGGTGCCGCCCGGCGATCTCGGACGTGTGGTCGAGGCGATCGTGGCCACCCAGCGCGACCACGGCAACCGCGACGACCGGAGTCGGGCCCGACTCAAGTACCTCGTCGAGGAACGGGGGGTCGACTGGTTGCGCGGTCAGGTCGAGGAACGCACCGGCATCACGCTCGCCGACCCGGTCGAGCTGCCGCCGGCCGAGGTCGACCCGCACCACGGTTGGCTGGCGGCCGACGACGGGACGGAGCTCTCGCCACACGGTCGGACGTTCGGGCTCCCCGTGCCCTCCGGAACCGTCCGCGGTGGACTCCGCCAGGCGCTGCGCCGACTCGTCGCCGACGGAGTCGTCCGCGAGCTGCGCGTCACCCCCCGGCAGGATCTCCTGCTGATCGGAATCGCTCCGTCGGCCAGCGAGACGGTCGAGAACGTCCTCCGGGCCAACGACGTCCGGCTGGCCGCCGACCAGAGCCCGACCCGCAACCTGGCGATCGCGTGCCCGGCGCTCCCCACGTGCTCCAAGGCCCTCGGCGAGGCCGAGCGCGTGCTCCCCGACGTGGTCGATCGCATCGAGAAGGTGCTCGCCGACACGGGGACCACCGGGCTCCCCCTTCGGCTCAACATGACGGGATGCCCGAACGGATGCTCCCGGCCGTACGCCGCCGAGGTGGGGATCGTCGGCCGGACGAAGCGCAAATATGACGTGTTCGTCGGCGGGTCACCGGGCGGCGACCGGTTGGCACAGCGGCTCCGCGCCGACGTGCCGCTCACCGACGTCCCGGATCTGCTGCGCATTCTCCTCGATGCCTACGTGCGCGAGTCGAGCCGCTCGACGAGCTTCGGCGACTGGGCGCACGCTCGTGGCGTCGAGTCACTCGAGTCGCTCCTGCCCGAACCCGCACCGTCGCGACGCCGAGCGAGAGAAGAACGATCGTGAGCGTCGCCCTCGTCGGAGCCGGGCCCGGCGATCCCGAGCTCCTCACGCTCCGAGCAGCTCGTCTGCTGAGCGATGCCGACGTGGTGGTCCACGACGCGCTCGTCGGCCGGGAGATCCTCGAGTCGCTGTCGCTGCGCGACGACGTCGAGCTGATCGACGTCGGCAAACGCTCGGGTCGGCCGGTCCCCCAGGAGATGATCTCGGCTCTCCTCGTCGAATTGGGCCGACAGGGGCGGCGTGTCGTCCGGCTGAAGGGCGGCGACCCGTTCGTCTTCGGACGCGGAGGCGAGGAGGCGCTCGCATTGAGCGAGGCGGGCATCGACGTCGAGGTGGTGCCGGGCATCACCTCGTCGGTCGCCGCGCCGGCGGCTGCGGGAATCCCCGTGACGCACCGCGGGCTCTCGGCCGCCACCACGATCGTGACCGGCCACCGTCGGGCCGGCGCCGATCCGGTCGACTGGCGTGCGCTCGCACGGGTCGGCGGGACGATCGTGATCCTCATGGGAGTCGCACGACGAGGCGCGATCGCCACAGAACTGATCGCCGGCGGTCTCGACCCGTCGACGCCGGTCGCCGCGATCGGATCGGCCACGACCGACGACGAGGGCATCGACCGTTGCCGTCTCGACGAACTCGGGGAGCTCGACGTTACCGCTCCGGCCACGCTGGTGATCGGGACGGTCGCCGCGCTGGAGGTGACCGGTCGACGATCAGAGCGGCTCGAGCTGATCGCCCACGGCCACGACACCGGGTGACGACACGAGACAGCCGATCGAGAGGTAGGACTCACGTTCGGCGTTGACGGTCTTGAGCACGTCGAGATCCCGGTCGAGACCGGGTTGCGGTCGGGTGACCATGACGCAGCGATCGATGCGTTTGACGACGTCGAGTCGCACCTCACCGAGCCGCACCGAGCGGCCGACGAACTCGTCCTCGCCGGCCCCGTCGACGACCACGTTGGTCCGGAACCGGCGAACGTCCCAGTCGCGGAGCGAGTCGGACGACACGACCGACACACGAGAGCGGGACGAGTCGTGCCACGCGCCACCCGGCCCCTGCCAGCTGACCCAGTCGGTCTCGGCCTCGGCGTTCATGGGGTTCTCGTAGACCCCGCCCTCGTCACCGGCCGATCGCAACTCGACGTCGCGCTCCAGCCACCCGCTCAGGGCTGCGTCGTCGCCCTCGCCCAACTCGGTGCCGTCGGGCAGCGTGATCACGACCTCGCCGCCGACCACCCGAGCCGCCGCCATCAGCAGTGGCGGGCACCGTCGGGCGGTGAGGACGTTACCGGTGGTCAGGTCGACCAGGCCCCAACCGCGATCGCCGACGATGCCGAGCTCGTCGACGTCGGCGTCGAGGAGTCGCTCGCCTCCGATCGATTTCACGGGGAACCGCCAGATCTCGGTCACGCGCACGGGTCGACCGTACCCACGCCCCGCCGGTGCGTCTCCGCGCCTTTCGGACGGCCGCCGCGGGCGGGGCTACGCTCGCCACATGGACGAGACCGTCGCCGCCCCCGCCGAGACCACCGAGCGAGACGACGCGCCGGCCGCCGACGAGTTCCTCGACGAGGAGCTCCTCGTCGAGGAGATCTCGATCGACGGGATGTGCGGCGTCTACTGACGACCTCACGCTCGCACGTCGCATGCTCGACGCAGCGCTCGAACTCCACCCGAAGGTCGCCGTGCGGCCCGAACCGTTCGGCGCGCTCGTGTACCACTACGACACGCGCCGGCTGGTCTTCCTCAAGCATCCCGACGTCGTGCGTGTCGTCGAATCGCTGAGCGACCACGACAGCCTCGCCGACGTCCTGACGGCCTGCGAGATCGACGAACGGCGTTGGCCGGCGTTCGATCGGGCCGTCACCTCGCTCTACGAATCGGAGATGATCCGTGACCGTGACTGAACCCGCCGTCGACGTCACCGCCCCTGCGACCGGCCCGCTCGTCTCGCAGCTCAAGAACGGCCTCGACGCCCCCATCTGTCTCACCTGGGAGCTCACGTACGCGTGCAACCTGGCGTGCGTCCACTGCCTGTCGTCGTCGGGCCGCCGCGACCCCCGCGAGCTGACGACCGCCGAGGCGAAAGCGGTGCTCGACGAGCTGCGCGATCTGCAGGTCTTCTACATCAACATCGGTGGCGGCGAACCGATGATCCGCCGCGACTTCTTCGAGATCGTCGAGTACGCCATCTCGAACGGGATCGGCGTGAAGTTCTCGACCAACGGTGCGTTCATCGACTCGAAGGCCGCGCGCCGACTCGCGGCGATGGACTACCTCGACATCCAGATCAGCCTCGATGGAACCGACGCCGACACGAACGACTCGGTCCGTGGGTCGGGGTCGTACGCGACGGCCGTGCGCGCCATGGAGAACCTCCGCGACGCCGGGTTCGAGGGGTTCAAGATCTCCGTCGTCGTGACCCGCCACAACGTCGATCAGCTCGACGAGTTCCAGGCGCTTGCCGACTCGTTCGGCGCGACGCTGCGCATCACCCGCTTGCGACCGTCGGGTCGCGGCGCCGACTCGTGGCACGAGTTGCGGCCCACGCTCGCCCAGCAACGGACGATCTACGAGTGGCTGCTCGAGAAGGGCGACAACGTGCTCACCGGCGACTCGTTCTTCCACCTCAATGCGTTGGGTGACGGCTCACCCGAGTCGCACCTGCCCGGTCTCAACCTGTGCGGCGCAGGACGGGTGGTGTGCCTCATCGATCCGATCGGCGAGGTCTACGCCTGCCCGTTCGTGATGCACGACGAGTTCCGGGCCGGATCGGTGCGCGATCCCGGCGGCTTCACGTCGGTCTGGCGCGAGAGCGACCTGTTCCTCTCGTTGCGCGAACCCGAGTCGGCGGGCGCATGTGCGAGCTGCGGCAGCTACGACGCCTGTCAGGGCGGCTGCATGGCGGCGAAGTTCTTCGTCGGCCTCCCACTCGACGGCCCCGACCCCGAGTGCGTCGGCGGCGAAGGCGAACTCGCCCTGGCCGACGCAGGGCCGCGACCGACCGCGTCGGCCGATCACTCGAAACCGGCCCGAGTGCCGGTCACGTTGACCCGCCGCTGACTCGTCGCCGACCGACGGCCTTCGCGGCGCCGCCGGATGGGATCGGGTGCCGGGTGGCCCACCTGGCAGGATCAGAGGCCGTGTCGGTCGGGTCTGTCGCGCTCATCTGCGCTGCGTACCTGATCGGCACCTTCCCGAGTGCCGTCTTGGTGGCACGCGCGAACGGAGTCGACATCTCGACGGTCGGGTCGGGCAACCCCGGGGCCTCGAACGTGACCCGGGTGCTCGGGTGGCGAAAGGGACTCTGGGTCTACGTCCTCGACGCTGCGAAGGGCGCGCTCGCGACCGGGGTGGCTCTGGCTCTCGACGGTCGACCGCTCGCGTACTGGTGTGGTGCCGCTGCGATCGTCGGTCACATGTTCCCGGCGTTCCGTCGCTTCCGGGGCGGAAAGGGTGTGGCGACCGGTTCGGGCGTGCTCGCAGTGCTCCATCCGTTGATCGCCGTCGCCGCCGCGCCCACGTGGTGGATCCTCAGCCGAGTCACCGGGAAGGCCGCGATCGGGTCGATCGTGGTGGTGGCGCTGATCCCGCTGGGACTCGCCCTGTTCGATCGTCCTGCGTGGGAGTACGGCGGGATCATCGGCATCTGCGCGTTGATCCTCGCCAAGCACGCGGGCAACGTGAGTCGACTGCTGCGCCGCGAGGAGCACTCGCTGTCGTCGTCGAGCTCCTGATCGTCCGGGCGGTCCAGGCGCTGATGGCGACTGCACGGCTGTCACACTCGGCGAATGACCGCCGAGACACCACGCGCCATCGACCGCTTCGACCTGACGGGCCGCGTCGCCGTCGTGACGGGCGGTTCGCGCGGCCTCGGCCGGGAGATGGTGCTCGCGTTCGCCGAGCAGGGCGCCGATGTCGTGATCGCCAGTCGCAAGATCGACAACTGCCAGGTGGTCGCCCAGGAGGTCGAAGCACTCGGCCAGCGAGCGCTCCCGCTCGCGTACCACGCCGCCGATTGGGAGGCGAGCGACCACCTCGCCGATGCGGTGTACGAAGAGTTCGGGCGCTGCGACGTGCTGGTCAACAACGCGGGGATGTCGCCGCTGTACCCGAGCGTCGACGCGATCAGTGAGGATCTCTACGACAAGGTCATGGGCGTCAACCTCAAGGGCCCGTTCCGTCTGTCGGCGCTGATCGGAACCCGCATGGTCGCTGCGGTCGAGGCCGGGACCCAGACGAGCGGTTCGATCATCTTCGTGTCGTCGATCGCCTCTCGTCGCCCCACGCCCGCCGAGCTCGTCTACGGGGCCGCGAAGGCGGGCGTCAACAACCTGACCGCCGGGCTGGCCGCCACGCTCGGTCCTGCGGTGCGGGTCAACTGCATCGTGCCGGGACCGTTCCTCACCGACATCTCGAAGGCCTGGGATCTCGACGCATTCCGCGAGCAGGCTCGGTCCACGTACGCCCTCGGTCGCGGCGGCGAGCCAGACGAGATCGTCGGTGCCGCCCTGTACTTCGCCTCCGACGCGTCGACCTACACCACCGGCACCACACTCGACGTCGACGGCGGCCCCCGCTGACGCGAGACAGACGGTGTCTGACACCGTTCGTCGTGCGTCAGGCGCGGGCGAGGTCGCCCGTCGTGGTGGGACTTAGCCGGCTTGCGAACTCGGAGATCGCAAGCGTGGCG
>JBCCTP010000214.1:0-7497 GCA_039198505.1 Actinomycetota bacterium
AGCCGTGGGAGCTGTACGACCTCGACGCCGACCCGTCCGAGTGCACCGATCTCGCCGCGCAGCTCCCCGAGCGCCTCGCACAACTCGAAGCACTGTGGTGGGACGAGGCCGAGCGCCACGGGGTGCTCCCCCTCGACGATCGGACGATCGAGCTGTTCAACGCGCACCCGAGTGATCACTCACCGCACCGCCCCGATCGCCGGTACGTCTACCGACCGCCGATGCGCCCCGTTCCGTCGGGTGCGTCGCCGGGGATGGGTGGCTTCGCGTTCGATCTGACCGCCCGGGTCACCCGGTCGGCCGGCGAGGGCGGAGTGATCTGGTCGACCGGCACCAGCAACGCCGGCTGTTCGGTGTTCGTGGAGGGGGACCGATTCGTCATCGACTACAACGCGTTCGGCGACCACACCATCCTCGAGTCGTCGGTCGAACTCCCCGACGGCGACAGCGAGCTCCGGGTCCGGTTCCAGCGGACGAGTTCGTCGACCGGTGTGGTCGAGCTCTTCGTCGACGGCGAGGCGTGCGGGCGAGCCGACATCCCGTACTACATGCGGATCGTGTCGTCGGTCGGTTCGAGCCTCGGCCGCGATCACGGGTCGCCGGTGTCGCCGAGGTACGACGCGCCGTTCCCGTTCGCCGGGACGCTGCACGAGGTCGAGATCGTCCTGCCGCGCCGTCGCGACGCAGAGCAGGTCGCCGCCGAGGCAGCGAGCGAGATGGCCCGTCAGTAGCCGCGCCGGGTGGCGCGGCCGGAGTGCCCGTCGCGCCCGCCGAGTCGGGCGTCGATCGCGGCGGCGAGCGCCGTCGGTTCGTCGGTCCCGATGCGGAACACCTTCCCCGAGGTCAGTTCGAGTTCCACCGCATCGAGGCCCCACACGTTGTACATCCACCCGTTCGCGACCTTGCGGATGCCCCATCCGTGGTACCAGCGGTTTCGGACCTGCGTGGCCGAGCGGACGTCGGAGAGCGCGATCCTCCGCCGGGGCCAACGTGTTCCGAACACCGCGCGGACCTCGGTGGTGTCGACCGTGACGGTCAGCCGGCTGAACACTGCAGCGACGCCGACGATGACGATCGTGACCAGCACCAAGGGGATCAGCGTCGACCGTTCGGTGACGACGGCGAGCAGGATCGCCACGATGACCGCCAGCACGGCCGCGGTGATGAGGAACATCCGGCCCTGCTGCGTGTGCTGATACACGAGACGTCCCTCCATCCGTTCAGCCTTCGCCGGGCGGCGCCACCGGTCCGGATCCGACGACCGCGTCCACCGGTTCCGAGATCGGCTCGCCGATCACCGGAGGAACGAGCTCGACGGTGATCTCGGCGTCGGGGTCGACCGAGGCGACGAGCACCCGGTACCGGCCCGATCCGCTGTTCCCCACGTCGATGGACACCCTCGCAGGCGCGGTCGAGGCCGTCGACCCGCCGAGCAGTGCATCGACGGCGACGTCGTTCTCGCTGAGGACGGCCGTGACCTCGTCGAGGAGGTCCGCCTCGTTGAGCTGTGCGATGGCTTCCTCGACGGTCGCGGGGAGTCCATCGGCGAAGAGGTCACGCACCGCCTGGGGGAAGAGCTCGATGACCTCGGCGGGGAGTTGCTCGACCGTCGGCAGCGGTTGGTACACAGCGGGAGTGCCGACGAGGCCCCCGCGAGGTGAGTACGCCTGTGCCGTGAGGAAGCCGGAGGAGGCGTCGCTCCGTGCGACGAAGTTCCACGATTCGCCGTCGTCGACCGTGATCTCGAAGATCGCCGGTGCCGACTCGACGGTGACGGGCTCGTCGGGCTCGAGCGGCACCGGAACGACGGTCTCGACCGCTGCATTGACGGTGGCGACCCCGCCGGTCGGATTCACGATGAGATCGAGCAGCCCGTCGGCGAAGTCAGGGGGATCGATCAGCAGGGCGACCGGTACGCCCGGAGACGGCGACCGTGCCTCGACGAGCCGCCCGAACACCTCGCCGGTGATCCGTGCGTCGACGATGTCGTCCGCCGTGAGCGGTTGGACGCTCACGACGACCAGGGGAGAGTTCGGCGGATCGAACCCCAGAACCGCGGGAACCTGCGCAGTGACCGGAGGTCCGTCGACGACGAGCGGCTCCCCGACTCTCTCGCCGAGCTCGAGGCGGAACGACCCGGGCACCCGGTTCGATGTGACCACGACGCGTTGGACTCCCAACCCCGATCCGAACCCGTCGTCCGTGACCACGAGAGTGGCCGGCTGGCCTGCCGTCGGCGACTGTGCGAACGCCGTCCTGAACCCGTCGGCGTCGAGCCCCTCGAGTGTCAGCATCTCGGATGGCTCGCCCGGCTGGGCGCTGACGACGAGGAGGTCCGTCTGGATCGTCCCGAGGTCGATGATGGACGGTGCTGCGAATTCCTCGTCGAGCGGCTGATCCAGCCCGACCTCGATGGGCTCGATCCGCGAGATGTCGACGTCGATCTCGCCGTCGCCGAGTGCCGAACTCGCGACGATGCGGAGATCACCGACGGCTGTGCTCGAGTCGGTGATGACCACGACCGAGACGGGATCTCCGGTCACGGCGGAACTCGCCTGGTTCACGGTGAATCCTGCGCTCGCGTTCACGCGGAGCGTCACCACGTCATCGGAGTCCTGAGGCGTTGCCGTGACGACGACGAGCTCGGCGACCGCCGACTCGACGTCGAACGCGACCGGAGCCTCGGTGACACCCGACGACGAATCGAGGTCGAGCCGAGCGGAGTCGGCCGACCAACGGGTCACGGTCGCGTCGCCGATGCCGTCGTCGGACGTGATCACCAGGAGTCGGGCACCGGGCGATCCGACTCTCTTGTCGACGAGGGCCGACACGGTCTCGCCCGCGGATTCGGCACGCACGTCGGTGAGAGCGAATCCGCCGCTGTCGCGAATCTGGACCGCCAGGAGTTCCGCGGGGTCGTCGGGTGCGACGAGCAGGCTCGTGACGTCACCGAGGTCGTCGCCGATCTGGAGTGCTGCGGGGAGCGTGACCGGGAGATCGTCACCCTCGGACCCGACCGGGACCACCGGGATCGCACGGATCGTGAAGCCACCGGTGGTCTCGGCGAACGAGGTGACGCGGATGACGTGTTCACCTCGCTCCGTCAGGTCGGCGACTTCGATCACGCCCGCAGGCCCGGCGTCGACGACCCGTGAGTCGCCGTCGGGGCCGGCGATCTCGAGCCGTGCATCGAACTCGTCGGTCGGCGTCACGAGGACGGCGACGGGTGTCCTGACCTGCACGGCGTACTCCAGCTGCTGTCCGCCCTCGACGACCTGGTCGCGCAGAGTGTCGTCGACCGAGAGCACGATGCGATCGACGACCCGCGCCGTCGTCTCGAAATCGCCGACACTCGACTGGTAGCCGCGGACGACGACGAGCGTCTGACCTTCCTCACCCCGGATCGTCGTGGTCTCGGGCTCGCCAGGGCCTCCGGCATCGACGGTCCGGCCGACGCCCGACGGATCGATGATCTCGACGATCGAGTCGAGGCCCTTGTCCTGGGCGCCGCCCGAGTTCGACTGACCGACCCCAGGGGCCACGTCGATGGCGATGCTGGAGTCGGCCTCGACGGCGTAGACCGCGACGCCTCCGGGTTCGCTGATGACTCCGGTCGCCCGAGCTCCGGGATCGTCGCCCCCGGTGACCGATCCCGGAGCTGCGGGGTCGAGCGAGATCTCCTCCGCGGACACGACGATGACCTCGAAGACACCGGTCGAACCGTCGGTGGAGCTGATCGACACCTCGGTCTCGGCCCCACTCCCTGAGGCCGCGTCGGTCGCGGGGACGATGATCGTCTCCGCACCGCCGGCTCCGAGCTGGTCCTGGCTGCGGCGAGCACCCGACGGACTAGTGACCGCCACGGCGAGGTTGAGGTTCTCGGAGCCGGGTCGAGCGCGGACGAGGACCGCGAGCGGCTCGGACGCCGGCTCGAGTCGAAACGGAGCGACGGCGCCCGCTTCACCGATCTCGCCGCGTTCCGCCGATCCGACCGCGATCGGGGGGATCGGTGGCTCGGTCGTGGGCGGTGCCGTGGGCAGGGGCTCCGCACCGTCGCCGTCGCTGCCGTCGGCCGCGTCGTCGCCGTCGCTCAGGGCGTTGACGGCGACCACGAGCGCGATGAGCGCGGCGATGAACGCCGCGATGCCCACGGCGATCGCGATCCGGCGGACCCTCTTGCGTGCTCGCGCCCGCTGCCGTTCGAGCCGGTCCTTGAGGATGGGCTGCACGAGCGTGTCGTGCGCGAGCTCGTAGTAGACGCTGCCGACGCGCGGTTCGGCACGGACGAGCCGATGGTCGACGAGTTCGTCGAGGATGTGCGGCTGCACGCCGAAGGCGCCGACGATGGCCTCGGACTCGAGGCTGAGGCGCCGCTCGCTCTGGCTGATCAGGCCCTTCTCGCACAGTTCCCGGATCTTCTTCTGCTCGGCATCGGGAAAGCTCTCGACGGTGCGGCGGTAGAAGTCGCCGAGGATGCTCCGGAGTCCGTCGAGGCCTCCCAGATCGGAGGCCTCGATCTCGATCACGCCATCGGCGCTCCGCGGTCGTTTCGTGGGAAGGACCCGACGTTCGACGTACTGGCAGATGATCTGGAGCTGCGACGGGTCGACGGACGACCGCGAGCGGTTCGCCTCGGCGATGGTGGTCGCTGATGCCCGCTCGGTGTGCTGCAGGAAGTGCAGGATCTGCTGGGCCGCCTCCTCGCTGTAGGCGAACCGTTGCGTGACGAGGTGCTCGTCGGCCACCAGCGCCGGTTCCCGGATGGCAGCGAGCGCCTGATCGGGATCGAGGGGGCCGAGACGGAAGCGGTGCTGGAGAACCTGCGGTACGTCCTCGGACAGGGCCTCGAGTTCGCCGAGGGCATCCTCCCGGACGACGAGCACGAACTTCACCGCCGGGGGAGGGACGAGCGTCGCGTGACCGTCGGGCGCGGTGCCGTTCCCGGTGTGGTCGTCGACGTCGATGCCCTGGTCGGGATCGGCCTCGGCGCGGCTGTGGCGCACGACCTCGCCGAACTCGGCGATGAACCGGCGGCGCACCTCGTCGGGCCACTCGAGCGTGAACAGCTCCTCGAACTGGTCGAGCACGACGACCAGGTGTTCGAGGCTGTTGCCGCGCCACACCTCGATCGACCCGAGAACGTCCCAGAGGTGCGCGGTGTGGTCGGGATCGGGGACGTACCCCGGTGTCCGGTCGAGGTCGATCGCCGGATCCTTGGATGCGGCGTCGATGATCTGACTCTCGATGGCCGCTGCGGGTGGAACGCGAGGATCGTTGAGGCGGACCGACACCGGCCAGTAGCCACGGTCGCGCAGCTCCTGCATCACGCCGGCGTTCAGCAGGGAGCTCTTTCCGAGCCCCGAGACGGCGTACAGCAGGAAGAGTTCGGAGCTGAGGATCGAGTGGAGCACCGTCCGCGATTCGTGGTCGCGACCCTTGAAGAGGAGCCGATCGACCTCTTGGTCACGGAAGGGCGGCGAGCCGGGGTACCGGTAGCTGCGCGTCTGCGACGCCGCCTCCGTGTCGTCGGGGCGGTCGATGGTGGACGTCATCCGAGACGCGCCTGCATCGTGAGGTCGCGCATGATCGAACGGACGAGGTCGGTCACACCCGAGGTGGGTGTGGCATCGACCGACTGGAGTCGCTCCATGCCGAGCAGATCGAGCTTGTTGTCGGGATGGTCGATGAACGCCGGGATCAGGAAGGTGCGGGGTGGGCGGTAGTCACGTTGGCGATCGAGGGCGAGGTTGATCTCACGGTTGACGTAGCCGACGTCCTTCAGTTTCATCGCCTGGCTCTGGAGCACGACGACGTAGTCGACGTCGCGTCGGATCATCTTCTCGATCTCGTCGTTCCAGTCGTCGCCGCCGCGGAGATTCTGCTTGTCGAGCCAGGTGTTGATCCCGGCGGACCGGAGCCCGTCGGAGATGTGTCGTGCGTACTCGGCGTCCTCGTTCGCGTGGCACACGAAGACCGTGGGCGCGCCCGCGTGGGTCGGGGCCGATGCCGCGGCGCTCCCGTTCGAGTCGACTCCCGATGGCTGGTCGACCTGACACCGGTCTCGGAGCTGAGCGCAGAACTCGCCGAGCCGACCGTCGAAGAAGTGGACCCGGTGGTTGGTGCGGTAGAAGTCGGCGGTCTCGGCGTCGAGCGGCGCCGCCTCGAGCTCCGCGGCGAACGACGTGTAGTTCCGGCGCGTGTTGTCGGACAGCAGGTGCAGCAGCAGTCGGTAGTGCCAGTCGGCGAGATCGAAGCCGAGGAAGAGGAACGAGCGGTCGCTGTCCTGCAGGGCGCTCGACAGGTTCAGCGGAAGCGCCGGCTGGCCGCGTGCGACCTTGACGATGAAGTCGAGTCGATCGCTGTCGGAGAGGATCATCGACCGCGGCTGCTCGAGTGAGCCGTACAGCTGGTACACGACCGGCTGGTCGCGGGCGGGGTCGGGCAGCATCGCCGGCTGGCGGCCGGTCCGGTCGTAGTACGCGGTCGTGGTGTCCGGCTTGACGCGTTGGAACACGTCGGATGCCGTGCGGATCGGAGAAGTGTCGATGACGAACTCGAACGGGAGTCCGGCCAGGTCGACGAGCGGAGCCTCGTCGACGACGAACTCGGCGTGGAACCGTTCGACCCATCGGCGGAGAACCGGTGGGTCGATCTCGCGCAGGAGCACCTGTGCGACCGACGCCGGCTTCGCCGGGTCGAGCCGCGAGAACGCAGGCCCGATCCGGTCGCGGGTCTCGGCTGGGATCTGGTCCTTGATGAACGTCGCGAGTGCGATGTGCGCCGGGAGGCGTTCGCCGCCCAGCGTGCCGGTGACCGCATGCGGCCCGAGCATGAGCACGCAGGTGCCGTCAGCCACTGCGGACGCGAGCGAGTACCAACGATCCTCGTCCAGCAGTTCGGTTGCTCCTCCGGTCACAGACGCCCCCGTCGGTCAGCATCTCACACACGGCGAACGGCGATCTCACGCTCGGTGGGTGGCAGGCCCTCAGGACGACGCACCGGCGGCGGGCCGACGGTGATCGGGAGGGGGCCAGCCGTGACTGGTGGCCGGTCAGCGCGTGCCGCTGAGCCGGGGGCCGTCCTCGGCGTCGGCGCCGACGAAGGAGACGTCTGCGGCACCCGACCCGTCGGTGGTGACGATGAGATCGGTGATCCCCGGCTCGACGGCACCAGCCGGCAGCTCGACGGTGATGACGTCGCCCGGCGAGTACTCACCGGTGACGGCGCCCAGGAGTCGGCCCGGCTCCGGGGCGGTCGCCGCGGTGAGGTCGTCATCGCCCCACGAGCCGCCGACGCCCTCGTGGATCGAGATCGTCCCGCGTCCTGCATCGGTGCCGACCGTCAACGAGAGGACCGTGGGCGACTCCGCCGCCCACGCTGCGTCAGACGTGTCGAAGCGGAGGTAAGTCACCCGCTCGCGTCGGCCTGCCTCGATCCGCAGTTCGTCACCACGGCCGGCGCGGCCGTTCTCGAGGAACTCGGCGTCGGCCGCCTCGA
>JBCCTP010000215.1:0-7493 GCA_039198505.1 Actinomycetota bacterium
GGCACGGGGTCGGCGTCGATCGCACGTCGAACAACTCCGACTTCGCGATCGCCTCGGTGACCTGGGCGGTCGGGACGCCCACTGTGCCGACGACGACCCCGACGACCACCACCACGACGACCACCACGACCACGACGCCAGGGACCACCACCGCCGAGCCGACGATTCCGTCGACCACGAGCAGCACCACGACGACACCGCCGACCACCATCACCAGCCCGACGACGGCCGTTCCGCCCACGTCGACGACGCCCGTTGCGCCCACGTCGACGACGACCGTTGCGCCCACCACCGCTCCACCGAGCGGACGGCGCGTCGAGGTGGCGGCCACGCAGATCGGCGCGACCCGCGATGTCGATCTCGTCGCTCGGTCGATCGACGGCTCGGTCGTCACGACCTCGTCGCGGCGCGGTGGCGTGGGTGTCGACGGAGGTCGCTACGACTTCCAGATCGATCACGATGCCGTGACCGGTCGTTCCGAGTCGCTGGACGTCCACTTCGACGATCCCGTCGACGATGTCGCGGTCACACTGACGATGCTCGAGCTCGACGAGTGGCGAGGTCTCCAGGAGACCGGCCGATGGACGGCGTTCGGCGCCGACGGCTCGGTCGTCGGGCAGGGCACCATCGACCCTCGAGCGATCGGCTCGACGTCGTCGACCTCCACGTTCGACCTGGTCACCTCGGCGCCGGTCTCATCGGTCGCTCTCGAGGCGACTGCGTACGGGAACGGCGTGGGCACCGACCGGTTCGACAACAACTCCGACTTCGCACTCGTGGCGGTCGCCTGGACCGAGTGATCGGTCGGCGCGCCAGACCACGGCGTGTCAGTCGGTGGATCGCTTCGCGGCTGCTGTCTTCTTCGTGGACCGGCTCGACGCCGCCTTCTTCTTGGACGCGGTCGTCTTCTTCTTCGCCGCCTTCTTCGTGGTCGCGGCGGGTTTCGGATCCGGCTCGACGGCATCGTCGTCGTCGCCGGCGGATGCGTCGTTCGTCGTCGCGGGACGCGACGAGCCCGGACTCGGGAAGCCCGGCAGACGGAACCCACCGAACATGCCGCCGGCCGACTCGGCGAGCTGGCCGAGCGGCGCGAGTCGTTGGCTGAGTTCGCCGAGCAGGTCGGTCATCTGGCCGAGTTGAAGGGGGACGCGCTGGAACGCCGGATTGTTGAGCGTCTCGGCGAGTTGGGTGAGCCCCGGCGCGACCGCCATGGCGGGTCCGGCCACGACCTGCATCATCTCGTCGGCCGCCTTGACGGTGCGGGTCACCTGCGGAAGAGCGGCGCGCAGAGGTTCTTCGACTTCTTCCAGGAGACCGTTGACCCGCTCTGCGGTGTCGTTGAGGTTCTCCATGGTGCGGTTGAAGTTCTCGACGCCGCGCAGGAACTCGTCGACCCCCTTGCGGAACTGCTCGACCGACCGGATCGTCCCGGCGATGGGCGCCGCCAGCACCGTGAACACCTCGGACAGCGGGTCGGGTTCGGCCATCGGCTCACCGTAGCCCTCGCTCTCGAACCGCTGCGGGACGACGGTGTGGGTCAGGCACACACCGTCGCCCGGTTCACGACGAGGCGAGAGCCTCCAGCGGTTCACACGAGCAGACGAGGTTGCGGTCGCCGTAGGCACCGTCGATCCGGGACACCGGCGCGAAATAGGGCGACGTGCGGGTGGCGGCGGTCGGGAAGGCGCCCAGGTCACGGGAGTAGGGCCGATCCCAGTCGCCGATCAGGTCTTCGGCCGTGTGAGGGGCGTGGCGGAGGGGGCTGTCGTCGACGTCCCAGCGGCCGTCGGTGATCGCTTCGATCTCGGCGGCGATGGCGATCATCGCGTCGCAGAACCGGTCGATCTCGGTGAGCGACTCCGACTCGGTCGGCTCGATCATCAACGTGCCGGCCACGGGGAAGCTCATCGTGGGTGCGTGGAACCCGTGGTCGATCAACCGCTTGGCCACGTCGTCGACCGTGACGCCGGAGCGCTTGGTGATGTCTCGCAGGTCGATGATGCACTCGTGGGCGACCCGTCCCGACGGGCCCCGGTAGAGGACCGGGAAGTGGGGATCGAGTCGGGTCGCGATGTGGTTGGCGGCGAGGATCGCCACCTCGGTCGCCCGCGTCAGGCCGTCGCCGCCCATCATCTCGAGGTACATCCACGGGATCGGCAGGATCCCCGCCGATCCGTACGGCGCCGCCGACACCGGGCCGACCGGCGCCGCGTCGTCGAGCGGATGACCGGGCAGGAACGGCGCCAGGTGCGCTCGCACGCCGACCGGCCCGACGCCGGGCCCGCCGCCGCCGTGGGGGATGCAGAACGTCTTGTGCAGGTTCAGGTGGCTCACGTCGGCGCCGAACCGACCGGGGCGTGCGAGGCCCACGAGTGCGTTGAGGTTGGCTCCGTCGACGTACACCTGGCCACCGGCGTCGTGGACGATGGCGCAGAGCTCGCCCACCTCGGTCTCGAACACGCCGTGGGTCGACGGGTAGGTGATCATGATCCCGGCGAGCCGGTCATCGAGGTCGGCGATTCTGGCTCGCACGTCGTCGAGTTCGACGTTGCCCTGCTCGTCGCACGACACGACGACCACATCGAGACCGGCCATCACCGCGCTCGCCGCGTTGGTGCCGTGTGCGCTCTCGGGGATGAGGCAGACGGTCCGCTGGTGGTCGCCGTTCGAGCGATGGAACGCACGGATCGCCAGCAGGCCGGCGAACTCGCCCTGCGACCCTGCGTTGGGCTGCAGGCTGACCGCGTCGTAGCCGGTGATCTCGGCCAGCTTGGTCTCGAGGTCGTCGATGATCCGGGCGTAGCCGCGGCTCCGCTCGGCGGGAGCGAACGGGTGGAGGTCGGCGAACTCGGGCCACGTGATCGGGATCATCTCCGAGGTGGCGTTGAGCTTCATCGTGCACGACCCGAGCGGGATCATCGTGCGGTCGAGGGCGAGGTCCTTGTCGCCGAGCCGGCGGATGTAGCGGAGCATCTCGTGTTCGGAGTGGTACCGCTCGAACACCGCCTGCGTGAGGAACTCGTCGGTCCGCTCGAGCTCGACGGGGATTCCTCGCAGGGCTGGCGACCCGTCTCCATCTGTGAGCCCAGCGCTCCAGTTTCGGCGCGCCTCGCTCACAGATGGGGAGGCGGTGATGGCGGAGATGACCGATTCGACGATTGCGGCCGTCGTCGTCTCGTCGACCGTGATCCCGACGGCGGACTCGTCGATGCGTCGGATGTCGATCCCCGCGTCGGCCACCCGCGCGACAGCATCGTCGGCAGCATCGGACGAGCCGAGGTCGACGGTGAGGGTGTCGAACCAGGTGTCGTGACGGAGCGCGAGACCCGCCGAACCGATGCAGTCGGCAGCCAGTGAGGCTTGCGAATGCACACGCTCGGCGATGGCCCGCAGACCGGTTCTGCCGTGCCACGCGGCGTAGAACCCGGCGATGTTGGCGAGGAGCACCTGCGCCGTGCAGATGTTGGACGTGGCCTTCTCGCGGCGGATGTGCTGCTCGCGGGTCTGCAGCGCGAGACGAAGGGCGGGGCGTCCCTCGGTATCGGTGCTGACGCCGACGAGCCGGCCGGGAAGCGATCGGGCGGCCTTCTCCCTCACCGCCACGAACGCCGCGTGTGGACCACCGAACCCCATCGGAACGCCGAAGCGCTGCATCGACCCGATCGCGATGTCGGCGCCCATGTCGCCCGGCGACCGCACGAGCACCGCGGCGAGCGGATCGGTCGTCACCGCCGCGATGCCGCCCGCCGCGTGGACTCGGTCGATCGCGTCGGTCCAGTCGACGACCGCCCCGGTCGACGTCGGCAGACTGAACAGCGCACCGAACGCGCCGCCGCCCCGCACGCCGTCGTCGGGGTCGAGGCACACGGTCAGATCATCGAGGTCGCCGACGACGAGCTCGACCCCGATCGGCTCCGCGCGGGTCCGCAGCACGGCGAGCGTCTGCGGGTGGACGTCGTGGTGCACGAAGAACCGCTCGACCTTGACCTTCGACTGGCGCCGGGCGATCGTCATCGCCTCGGCACACGCCGTGGCCTCGTCGAGCAGCGACGCGTTCGCGACGTCGAGACCGGTGAGCTCGGTGACCACGGTCTGGAAGTTGAGGAGAGCCTCGAGACGCCCCTGGCTGATCTCGGGCTGGTACGGCGTGTAGGCCGTGTACCACGCGGGGTTCTCGAGGACGTTCCGACGGATCACCGGGGGTGTGATCGTGCCGTGGTACCCCTGGCCGATCAGACTCGTGCGGACCTGGTTGGCGGAGGCGATCTCGGCGAGCCGTTCGAGTGCGACGTGTTCGGGGACGGCCTCTCCCGTGGCGAGCGGTGACTCGGAGCGAATCGACTGCGGCACGGCGTCGGCGATGAGGTCGTCGAGCGAGTCGGCGCCGACCACGTCGAGCATCGCCCGGATCTGGTCGTCGTCGGGACCGATGTGGCGACGTGCGAACTCGGCGGGGTGGTCGAGCGACGAGTGGGGGGTCGATGCAGGCATGCGGTGGCTCCGGTGTCGGCCCCCGCTGTCATCGGTACCAGAGAGTTTGATCCCCGTGGGTGGAACGGCTCGTCGTGCTCGACCGTGGATCGGCACGCCGCCCGCTCGCTTTCCAGCGTGCCTGGTCCCCATGGTCCGGATGCCTGAGAGATTCCGGGGTGGTTGCTCCTTCGGCGCCGACTCGGGCCGGCTCTCCCGTGGGAACACGATGGCGTTTCGGTTGTGGCGACGAACCTAGCCGCGCGTCCACCGGCGGTGCTCGATGGTGCCCATGACGCAGTGGGTCGGGGCCCAGGCGTGGTGTCAGCGGAGGAGGCGCATCACGGCGGCGCAGGTCAGACCGACCGCCGTCCCCGCGGCGGCCACGACGGCCGCGTGGGCGACGATCTCGTTGGTGGTCATCCGGCGGTCTCCGACGTGGAGGATGCGACCGTCCGCGTCGCGACTGAGGATCGAGCCGGCCGATCCGATCGAGAGCAGCGATCCGGCCGATCCGACCGAGAGGATGCTGCCCGCGGAGCCGAACGACAGGATCGAACCGGCGGACCCGATCGAGAGGATGCTCCCCGCCGACCCGACCGAGAGGATCGACCCCGAGGAGGCGAGCGAGCGGATCGACCCGACCGAGGCGACCGAGACGGCCGAGGCGACCGATCCGACCGACGCCGACGAGCGAGCGGTGTGGGTCCCCATGCCGGATCGACGACCAGGATCAGCGAGCCGCGCGCTCGTCTTCGTATTTGCCGATCTCGGTGAGCTGGGCGCCGAGCGTTGCGTCGACCCAGCGGCTCCCGGCGTCGACGATGCGGTCATAGCTGTCCTGCACCGGCCGGGTCTGGCCGGTGAAATGCGGAGCGACCTCGTAGGCGAACAGCTCGTAACTGTCCTTGGTGGCCTGCCATCCGGCGAAGTCGGCGCCCATCATCATGTAGCACCCGAACCCGCCGGTCTTCTCCTGCAGCCGTTCGATCTGAGCCCGCGCCATCTCCGGAGTTCCGATGACCATCCGTCCGGTCTCGTTGAGATAGTCGACGAAGCCGTCGTAGTCGCTCGGTGGCGGCTCGGCTTCGGGGTCGCCCATCGGCAGGATGTGGGCGAGGTAGTCGAACACCCACTGCAGGCCGTACTTGCAGTTCTCCCGTGCCTGGGCCTCGGTCTCGGCGATGTGCATCGGACCCATCAGCCGCCACTGTGACCGGTCGGCGGAGTGGCCGTTCAACGCGGCCTCCTCCTGCCAGACGTTGAAGTTGTAGTCGAGCACACCGAAGCCCGCCGGCTCGGTGGCGGCGATCGACGTGAGTCCCACCCCGTAGCGGCCAGCGAGAGTGGAACCCGACGGCGACACGCTCGACACCACCGCCACGTCGAAGTCGCTGTACGGCGCCATCTGCAGCACCGCGTCCTCGCAGGTGAACCACTCGGTCTTCTCGGTGACCGTCTCACCCCGGAACAGCCGCATGATCACGTCGAATGCCTCGTGCATGCGCGGACGCTGGTCGTTGGGGTCGATGCCGAGCATGGCGGCGTCGGACGTGAGCTGGCCCGGACCTGCGCCGAACATCATCCGGCCGCGGGTCATGTGGTCGAGCTGGACGATCCGGTCGGCGAGGATCAGCGGGTGGTGGTACGGCAGCGAGTTGACGCCGGTGCCGAGCTTGATGTTCGACGTGCGTTCGGCGAGCGCCGCGATGAACACCTCGGGGCTGGCGATGAGTTCGGACCCGGCCGAGTGGTGTTCGCCGATCCACGCCTCGTCGTAGCCGAGGCGATCGAGGTGTTCGATCAGCTCGAGGTCGCGGTGGATGGCGAGCGTGGGATTGACGCCGGTCTTGTGCATGGGAGGCAGGAAGATGCCGAAGCGCAGCGGCCGGTCGATCGGGGTGAAGCAAGCCATGCCACGATCCTCCCATGAACGAGGGGACCACGAACCTGTCGAACGTGCTGCGACGGCGTCGCCGATCGCTCGACGGCGAGTGGAACGTGATCGTCGATCCGTACGAGATGGGGTACATCGGGATCCTCGGCGACCGGAACGATCGCGGGTTCTTCCGCGACTTCCGACCACGTCACCCGGGCGAGCGGATCGAGTACGACTTCGACGCGTCGCCCACGTTGACCGTGCCCGGCGACTGGAACACCCAGGACGACAGGCTCCACTACTACGAGGGCACGGTCTGGTACCGGCGCAAGGTCGCGATCACGTCCGACGATCTCGACGCGGGACGCCTGTTCCTGCACATCGGAGCGGCGAACCACACGGCGCGGGTGTTCCTCGACGGCGACGAACTGGCGACGCACCAGGGTGGGTTCGGTCCGTGGGCGGTCGAGCTGACCGGTCGAGTCGACGCCACCGACCTGGTGGGGGAGCGATCGCTGGTGATCCAGGTCGACAATCGGCGCGAGCCCGACCGGATCCCGGCGATGCGGTCCGACTGGTGGAACTTTGGCGGGCTGACGCGGTCGATCGATCTGGTCTCGACGCCGGAGACGTTCCTCCGCCATGCCTGGGTGACGATGGCGCCCGACGGTCGGATCGTGGGAGGCGTCGAGGTCGATGGCGATGCCTCGGCGTCGGCGACCGTGTCGATCCCGTCGCTCGGCGTCGACGAGGTCGAGGTCGGTGCGGCGCGGGTCGGCGTCGAGCTCGACGGGTCCGGTGTCGAACGGTGGGCTCCGGGTGAGCCCGTCCTGCACGACGTGAGATGGCGATGCGCGAGCGAGGACGGCCGGGTCGACGAGATCGCCGACGACGTCGGTTTCCGCACGGTGAGGACCGACGGCCCGACGGTCCTCGTGAACGACGAGCCGACCTTCCTGAAAGGCATCTCGATCCACGCGGAGGCGATGTCGGGCGGCCGGCGGTCGCACGGACGAGACGACGCGGTGCAGATGCTCGACGCCGCCGAGTCGCTGGGGGTCAACTTCGTCCGCCTGGCGCACTACCAACACGACGAGCACATGCTCCTCGAAGCCGATCGGCGCGGACTTCTCGCGTGGTGTGA
>JBCCTP010000216.1:0-7447 GCA_039198505.1 Actinomycetota bacterium
CGCGCATCGCCAAGCTCGAGCAGTGGCCGACGCAGGGGGCCAAGCCGTACTCGTCGGAGTACGCCGCCGGCCACCTCGCACGCACCTACGACCACGACGTCGAGGAGTGCCTCCCCGAGGCGACGTCGCAGATGGAGCGGACGATCGAGCACACGATTCGCCGCGACATCGGTGGCGACCGACAGGACATCCGGTCGATGGACGTCAACTGGATGCAGATGACCTACAAGCACCTCCTCTTGCCGATCTGGCTCCTCACGGTCATCTACGAGCAGCGGCCGTTCCAGGTGTACATCAACGGCGTCACCGGCGAGGTCCACGGTGAGCGTCCGTACAGCAAGGTCAAGATCGCCATCGCGGTGACGCTGGCGCTCGCCGTGATCATCACGCTGTTGATCCTGTACTCCGCGAGTCAGGGGTCCGGATGATCAACCTGTTGCTCGCCGCTGTCGTCATCGGCGTGGTCGGCTTCGGCGTGGCGCTCGCCCTCCGTTCACGTCGCGAGTTCGCCGAGCAGAACGAGGTGGTCCCCGGCACGCCGTCGTCGGCGCCCGCGAGTTGGGCCGGCGCCCACTCGCGGGAAGCCAAGTTGCACCGCCGGCTCGGCGCGGCCGTTCGGTCGGCACGGGCTCACCCACGCGTCGAGGAACTCGGCCTCGCGAGCCAGCTGGCGGCCATCGACGCTCAGGCGATCTCGCTCGACGAGCAGCTCGTGGCCGGAGCGGCGCTGACCGAGCCCCATCGGACCGCCGCGATCGATCGCGTCGAGGAGCAGACCGCGGCGCTCGAGGCCACCATCGGCGAACTCGTCGCGGGTCTCGCCGAGTCGGCACCCCGCTCCCAGCTCGACGCGGCCATCGCGAACGCCGACGAGCGGCTCGCAGCGCTGGCGGCGGCGCGGGACGAGGTCGAGGAGCTCGACCGACGCGCGAGCGGTCAGACCGAGATCCCCGACCTCGGTGCCGAGGGACAGCCGGTCGACGACACGAACGGCGAATCGGACGGGGAGCCGGGGACGACAGCACAGCCGTAGGCTCCGAGCCGCATGTCGAGCCGGCGTTGGGACACCGAGGAGCTTCCTCAGGGCGACGAGAAGGTCGCAGCGGTGCGCGACATGTTCGACGCCATCGCACCCAAGTACGACCGACTCAACCGCATCATCTCGTTCCGACTCGACGTGCGCTGGCGCAAGCGCACGGTTCGCGATCTGGCACTCCCGACCGGGAGCACCGTGCTCGACCTCGCCAGTGGCACCGGCGACCTCTGCATCGACCTCGCAGCCGCGGGTCTCCGCCCACTGTCGTTCGACCTCAGCTTCGGGATGCTCTCGGCCGACCGGTCGGGCGTGCCGCGCGTCCAGGCCGACATCCTGCGGCTGCCGGTTCCCGACGGCAGCGTCGACGGCGTCACGTGCGGCTTCGCTCTCCGGAACCTTCTCGACCTCGGCGACTTCTTCGGCGAGCTCGCCCGGGTCGTCCGGCCCGGAGGACGCATCGGCCTGCTCGACGTGTCGACGCCCCCCAACCCCGTGGTCCGTTGGGGCAACAACATCTACTTCGGCAAGGTCGTGCCGAAGCTCGGCGCGTTGCTGTCGGACGGTCCGGCGTACTCGTACCTGCCCAAGAGCGTCGCCTACCTGCCGACGCCGGAACGGCTCGTCGAGATGCTCGACGAGGCAGGGTTCGACCAGGTCTCGCACCGGCAACTCACCGGCGGTCTCACCCAGCTGATGACCGCCACCCGTCGCGATGTCGGGTAGCGCCTCAGCTCGTGCGCGCCACTCCCCGAGATCGAGCGAGGCGGACGTGAGCTCGCTCGACGGGCTGCGGGCCGTCACCCGACCCCTGTCCGACGTGGTCGGCCCCGGCGACGTCCCCGACCTGAACGACATCGCCGCGGGGGACGGGATGCTGTTCGTCCGCGATCGGGTCGGACTGGCCGGTCGTGGCGTCGCGGCTCGCATCGACGCCGACACCGCAGCCGCCGAGCTCGCCGAACTCCCCCACGACTCGCCGATCGCCGGCGCTCGACCGATCGCGCTCGGATCGATCCCGTTCGAACCCGGCGCCCCGGCCGCCCTCATCGTGCCGAGGGTCGCCGTCGTCAAGCGAGCCGAGACCTCGTGGGTCACCGCGATCGTCGGTCCGGAAGCCGACGCCGATGAGCTCATGGTCGAGGCGCTCCGATCGACACCCGAACCGACCCCAGCGGCTCGCTCGTGGTCGACGCGGCCGCTCGTCGACGTGGAGCAGTATCTCGAGGCCGTTCGAGCGGCACGAGACGCCGTCCGGGCGGGCTCGCTCACGAAGGCCGTCATCGCACGACCGATCGAGATCGCAGCGGACGGGCCGATCGATGTACACGCCATCCTGCGCCGCCTGAAGGCGACGTTCGGATCGAGCTATCGCTCCTCGATCGACGGAATGGTCGGAGCGAGTCCCGAGCTTCTCGTCGAGGTCGAGGGGTCGGTCGTTCGATCCCATCCCCTGGCCGGCACCACGCGTCGCACCGGCGACCCCGACAACGACGCGCGACTCGCGGCCGAACTCCAGGCGAGCGAGAAGAACCAGATCGAACACCGCGTCGTCATCGACGAGGTGCACGATCGCCTGCTGCCCTGGGCCAGCTACCTCGACTGGGAGGCCGAGCCGTCGGTCGTCCAGGTCGCCAACGTCCAGCACCTCGGCACGCGCATGGAGGGGATGCTCTCGACGCCCACACCGTCGTCGGTCGAGCTGGTACGGGCCCTCTCGCCGACCCCTGCGCTCGGCGGACACCCGAGGGACGACGCACTGGCGCTCATCCGCAGCGTCGAAGGCTTCGAGCGCGGCAGGTACGGCGGTGCGGTGGGATGGGTCGACGCATCGGGCGACGGCACCTGGGCCGTTGCGATCCGCTGCGCTGAGTTCGCCGACGACCGGCGTTCGGCCCGGCTCGTCGCCGGCGGCGGCATCGTCGCCGAGAGCGAGCCGCTCGCCGAACTCGCCGAGACGCAGGCGAAGTTCCAGGCGATGCTCGGCGCCATCCTCCGCCCCTGACCACGAAACGGCTGTCAGAGAGCAGCGGCGACGGCGTCGTGGAGGGATCGGTGGACGGCGAGGTTCTCGTCGCGGTCGGTGCGCACGCGGACGACCCACGGGCCCGGCATCGCGAGGCGTTCCTCGAGTTCGTCCCGGGTCTCGACGTCCGCGGTCTCGAGACCGTGCGCTCGGGCGATCGCCACCACGTCGGCGCCCAGCGGCGTGCCGAACAGCTGCTCGTAACGTCCGTGCTCCAGGAGTGTGCGCTGCGGGAGGAACGAGAAGATCCCGCCGCCGTCGTTGTCGACGACCACGACCCGCAGATCGACGCCACGCCTCAGCAGCGACACGAGGGCGTTCGAGTCGTGGACGAAGGCGAGGTCGCCGATCAGGACGACGTGCGCGACGGCCAAGCGGTCGGCCAACGCCCGACCGAGAGCGGTCGAGGTCACACCGTCGATGCCGTTCGCTCCCCGATTCGCATGGGCGACCGCATCCCGACCGGCGTACCACTCGAGGTCGCGGACCGGCATCGACGACGAGACCGTGAGCCGTGCACCTGACGGCAGCGCGGAGGCGACGGTCCGGGCGACGCCGGGTTCGGTCAACCGATCCTGTCCGTCGAGAACCTCGGCGATCGCATCGTCGGCGCGGCGGTCGGCGTGCCGCCAGCGCGCCATCCAGGTCGTTCCCGAGGCACCGGTCAGGTCGAGTTCGAGGAGGGCGTCGATGCTCGTGACGACGTCGACGTTGCGGGCGGGGTCGATGCGCCCCGGACCACCGACCTGGACGACCGTGAGGTCCTGCCTGGCGGTCCACTCGGCGAGCAGGCGTGACGTCGCCGGGCGCCCGATGCGGACCACCACCTCGGGCGCGTGATCGACGGCGAATCGCTCGTGTCGCAGCAGTGCGTCGGTCGACGTGATCACGCCGTCGAGGTGACGCAGGCCCGACAGCGGATCGGCGAGGATCGGCCACTGGGTCGCGGCGTGCAGAGCGGCCACGTCGTCGGCTGCCACGCCGCTGGCACCGCCGGCGAGGATGAGCCCCCGCTGTCGGTCGACCGCCTCGACATCCAGCGGGTCCGCCGTCGACGCACCGGCCGCTGTCTCCGGCTCGTCCACCGGCTCGATCCGGCCGGGCAGCTGCAACGGCGTGCCGACCAGGGGTTCGCGGAACGGGAGATTGAGATGGACCGGCCCGCTCGCGGTGCGTGAGATCGCGTCCGCGGCCAGACCGCGCCAGCCGGCCAGACCGTCGATGGTCGGCACGCCTGGGTCGTGCCACCACCGGACGTGTGTGCCGTAGAGGTCGAGCTGGTCGATCGTCTGCGGCGCTCCGACGCCCCGCAGCTCCTCGGGCCGATCCGCGGTCAGGACGAGCATCGGGATCTCCGAGAGCCCGGCCTCGGCCACGGCGGGGAGGAAGTTCGCGCTGGCGGTGCCGCTCGTGCAGATGAGGAGCGCCGGCGCATCGGGTCCGGCGCCCTCGCGGGCGGCCACGCCGATCCCCAGCGTGACGAAGGCGGCCACCCGCTCGTCGTGCACGACGTGGACCGACAACTCGGGCCGGTCGGTGACGGCGAGTGCGAGCGGCGTCGACCG
The DNA here is from genome assembly GCA_039198505.1 of Actinomycetota bacterium. Classification (GTDB taxonomy): domain Bacteria; phylum Actinomycetota; class Acidimicrobiia; order Acidimicrobiales; family Ilumatobacteraceae; genus Ilumatobacter_A. Next base: position 4,625 of record JBCCTP010000216.1, read on the forward strand.
GGATCCGGGTGCGACCACCGCGTGCCGGACACCCCGGGCGATCCACTCGTCGACGAGCGTCGCGCAGAACGTGGCCTGCACGTCCTGGGGCAGCGGGGCGTCTCCGACCATCGGGGCCGCACGATAGGGCCGTACCCTCGAACCCATGGGAGCCGACCCGACGATCGACGACGTGACCTCCGACGCCGCACCCGCCGACGCCGCACCCGCCGACCCACGAGCCGCCGAGGCGTCATCAGCGACACGGCCGACCGTGACGGTCGAGGTGTGGTCCGACGTCGTGTGCCCCTGGTGCTACATCGGGAAGCGGCGCTTCGAGGCCGGCCGCGAACTGGCGGGTGACCTGGGCGTCGATCTCGAGATCACCTACAAGCCGTTCCAACTCGACCCTCGGGCTGCCCCGGGCGTCGCCGGACCCGTGTTCGACGCCTACGTCAAGAAGTTCGGCGGGCCCGAGGAGGCGCACCGGATCATCGATCACGTCACGTCGACGGCCGCGGAGGACGGTCTCGAGTTCCGGATGGACCGGGCACTCCGCGCCAACACCCTCCTCGCACATCGTCTCCTCTGGTGGGCCGGCCGTGATGACACACCGGTCGCGCAGGAGACGATGAAGGAGCGGCTCCTCCAGGCCTACTTCATCGACGGTGCACATGTCGGCGACCCCGAACAGCTCGCCGACCTCGCCGCCGAACTGGGCGCCGACCGCGACGAGGTCGCGACGTTCCTCGCCTCCGAGGAGGGCGTCGACGACGTCGCCGCCGAACTGCAGCACGCGTACGAGAACGGGATCACCGCCGTGCCGACGTACGTGTTCGACGGCACGTGGGCGGTGCCCGGTGCTCAGGATCCGGAGATGTTCGCCCGGGTGCTCGGCCGGATGGCCGAGAAGGCGCTGTCTCCCTCGTGAGCGGCGAGGCCCGCCGCTCCCCCGGCGTGGTGCTCGCCCACGGATTCACGCAGACCTCAGGAAACTGGGATCTGTTCGCCGACGGACTGCGGACCCGCCGTCCCGACCTCGACGTCCGTGCCGTCGACCTCCCGGGACACGGAACGGCGACCCGACTCCGGCGCGACCTGTGGGGATCGGCGCGCCACCTCGTCCATCAGGGCGGCGCCGCCACCTACGTCGGGTACTCGATGGGCGGACGGGTCGCGCTCCACGCAGCGCTGCTCCGCCCCGACCTGGTCGACCGTCTGGTGCTCGTGGGCGCCACGGCGGGGATCGACGGTGCCGACGAGCGAGCGGCTCGGCGACTCGCCGACGAACGACTCGCCGACCGTCTCCTGCAGATGAGCCTCGCAGCGTTCCTCGACGAGTGGCTGTCGCTGCCCCTCTTCGCCGGGCTCGACGACGAGGCGGCCGGCCGGCAGCATCGCCTCACCAACACGCGCGCCGGACTCGCCAGCAGCCTCCGCCTCGCGGGGACCGGCACACAGGAACCGCTCTGGGATCGGCTCGACGAGATCGTCTGCCCGACGTTGATCCTCGTCGGTGCCGACGACGCCAAGTTCCGGGCGATCGGCGAACGGCTCGTCGGCGCGATTCCTCGTGCGCACCTGGCCGTCGTGGCCGGCGCGGGCCACAGCGTGCACCTCGAGCGTCCCGAGCTCACGCTCGACGCGCTCGCCGCCTTCCTCGACGACTGACAGCGACAGTCTGGGTCAGGCACACTCTGTCGCCGTCCGGTGGGTGACGGTGTTCCACCGGCGTCGGCCGCACGACGGAGTGGTCGCGCAGTTTGGGACACTGGTCGGGTGACGGCGGCCGATCTGTTGCTGCAACCCGACCCTGACGACACGGAGGGGATCGACGTCCTGGTCGACGGATTCGTGGGCGATGACGCCGTCCGCTTCCGGCTCGACACCGGCGCTGGTCGCTGCCGAGTCGTCGACTCCGAGAGCGTGCGCTCCCTTCCGACCGCCGGGAGTGATGCTGGATTCGGTGCCTCGGGAACCTGGACCCCTGGCGAGGACGAGATCGTCATCGATCGACTCCGCATCGATGGCGCCGAGATCCACGACGTGGTCGCGACGAGAACACCCCCCGGGGCCGATGCGTTCCCGCTGCTGGGAACGAGTGCCCTCGGTCGGTGGGCCTGCGGCTTCGAGTTCAGCGCGCGGCGACTCGTCCTCGCGACCAGCGGCGACGAGAGCATCGAGAGCATCGGCTGGCAGCCGCTGGTCACGCACCCGTTCGGTCAACCGACGGTGCCGTTGTCCTTCGACGAGGTCGACGTGACGGCGATCTGGGACACCGGCGCGAGTCTGACGGCGGTCGACCAGACCTTCGCCGACGAGCACCCGTCGCTGTTGGAGCCTCAGCGGGAGAGCACCGGCTTCGATGCCAGCGGAGTCGAGATGGTGATCACCATCGCACGGATGAGCGAGATCACCGTCGCAGGTCGACGGTTCGAGCCGAGCGCGTGTGCGATCGTCGACCTCGGCCCCCTGAACGACGCGTTCGATCGACGTGCGTCGAGTGAGGGCATGTCCCACGAACCGATGTCGGTCATCCTGGGGATGCCGGCGATCGCCCGAGCCGATTGGTGGTTCGACTTCCCCGCACGCCGATGGGCACTCGCCTCGAGCTGACCCGCGACCCGGGCGACAGAGTGTGCCTGACCCACACTGTCGTTTCAGGCGCCGAGGGCCAGGCCCAGCGCACACGCCAGGCCGGTCACGAGTTGGACGCGACCGGTGGACCCGAGCACCGGGATCAGTGCGGCGCCGTCCGCCCCGCCGAGCACGGAACGGACGGGCGCGATCGCGAGCGGCAGACCGACCAGACCGAGGAGTGCCGGTGGGCGCCACGTGGCCAGC
>JBCCTP010000217.1:0-7441 GCA_039198505.1 Actinomycetota bacterium
CGCAATCTGATCGCCGGTGCCGGCGGGCTGTTCCGGCTGCCGCGGGCGATCGGTCAGGCCGCGGCGATGGAGGCCATCCTCACCGGCGAGCCCATCCCGGCCGAGCGGGCACATGCGCTCGGTCTCGTCTCCCGTCTCGTCGAGCCCGGTGAGGCCGTCGACGAGGCGATGAAGCTGGCCGCTCAGATCACCGCCGCCGCGCCGTTGGCCGTGTGGGAGAGCCGCAAGGTCGTCCGCGCCGCTGCCTACGAAGACGACGAGACCTTGATCGCCATGACCAATTCGGCGATGGGAACGGTGATGACGTCCGAGGACCTGAAGGAAGGTCTGACCGCGTTCATCGAGAAGCGCCCGCCCGAGTGGAAGGGCCGCTGACGGCACCACACCGGGGGCGGCCGTCACCGCGTGGCCGTCAGTCGAACGCCCGGTACGTCGTGATCAGCCGGGCCACGATCCCCGCCCGCTCGTAGAGGTTCTTCGTGTGTCGGTCGCCCGGGAGTGACTGACCCTCGACGGCCACGGCGCCGTTCTCGCGAGCCCGTTCGATCGCGAGTTCGAGGAGAGCGTCCCCGAAGCCGTTCTCCCGAGCCTGCGGATCGACCCAGACCTGATCGACCCGCACGATCCGATCGTCGCCCAGGATCGCCACCAGGTACCCGACGACGACCGCATCGACGTGTGCGACGACGACGTCGACGCCCGGTGCCGTCGAACGCTGCTGCCAGGCTTCGCCGATCGCGGGGTGTTCGATGAGCCACCGGTCGCCACCTCGCTCGCCGACGAGCGCGGCCCGGGCGTCGGCCTCGAGCAGGGCCAACTGGTCGAGGTCGTCACCGTCGGACGAGTCCAGTGGGCGAACCGTGGGGTCGATCACGACGTGTTCCGTTCGGGTCAGGAAGTCCGCAGTTGGTCGAGCTTGCCGAGGACCGTTCGCCGACGGCGGTGAGCGAGTTCGTAGGTCTCGATGGCAGCGCGCTCGTCGTCGCTCAGGTCGCTCAGCTGGTCGATGATGTCGATCGCCGGCAGCTGGTCGTAGTCGGGCACGGCGAGCGAGTCGGCATCGGGGACCGCGGCCGGGTCACGGTCGGCCGTGCCCGCAGTCGGAGTCGGTGTCGGACGGGAGCCGGCCGATCGACGTGACGGCGCCGTGGACGCCGCCTCGCTCGACGGCGTCTCATCGCCGGTGGCGGGCCTGGCGGGTGTGGCGGGCCTGGCGCGCTTCGCGGGCGGAGACGGTGCTCGCAGTCCGGTGGTCGCGGTGAACGCCGCCATCCCGCCGTTGGTGATCATCGATCCGATCATCCGGGCGTTGCGGAGCTCCTGGCGCGCCCGGCCGATCGCGGCGGCGGGGTCGCGGACGGCCGAGATCCCCGACTCGAGCGGCGACACGACCAGCGCGTCGATGACGATGCCGAGTGCTCGGCCGACATCAGCGCCCTGGGACGGCGTCGACCGCCGCTCGCCCGACTCGGTCACGGCATCAGGAGAAGATCGGGCAGTCGTCGTCGGCGCCGACCGGGCAGTTCGGGGCGTTCGACCTCACGAGGAGGAAGCACTGCGAGCAGAGCTGCTCGTCCTGCTGCTTCGGCTGGAGCTTCTCGCCGCCCTCGGCGCGAGGGTCGCTGTCGTCCTCTTCTTCTTCCTCGTCATCCTCGTCGTCCGCCGTGACCATGCGGTCCTTGAGGATGCGGTCGAGGTCGGCTTCGACGTCGTCGTCGTCGAGCAGCTCCTCGTCGTCATCGTCGTCGTCGTCAGTCTTCTTGCGCCGTTTGGTGCGCGGCGCCTCGTCGGCGGCGGAATCGTCGTCGCCGTCCTCCTCGTCGTCGTCACCGTCGACGTCATCGTCGTCATCGTCGTCGGAGTCGAGACCGTCGATGTCGTCGTCGTCGTCGATCTCGTCCTCGTCCGGATCGAGATCCTCGACGTCGCCGTCTTCCTCTTCGTCGAGGACCTCGTCGTCGTCGGTGATCTCGTCGTCGTCAGCCATGTCACTCCGGTGCTCGCCACGGCCCCCGGGATGTCAGGCGCCGTCTCGGCGGGAGCATACGCAACGCCTCTCTCCCGGCCGGAGGGCGTTCATGTGACACCCGTCACGCCTGCGACGAGGGGTGTCGCCGCGTCTCACGGCGGCGATCCGGTCACTGTGTGCGGCGCCGTTCGGCCCGACGCTCGGACTCGAGGCGTTCGAGTTCGGGCGCCTCGGTGGTCATGAAGGTCATGGCGGCAGCGAGGGCGTGGTGGCCCGCCTGTTCACCGATGAGGCGGTGCATCTCGAGCGCGACACGCCGGTACGACGGGTGGCCCTGGGGCGACGAACGCAACTCGAGCATGTGGAACGCTTCGCGCACGTTGAACTGCATCGAGTACCGCAGCCGGTACGCCATCGACACGGCGTACGGCGCCTGGTGCCAGTGATCACCGGCGAGAGCGTCGTAGAGGTCGGCCGAGCGCTGCATCGTCTCGTCGAAGGCGTCGGACACCCCGGCGTCGTCGACGAGTTCGGGTCGGACGTATCCGTGGTTGGGGGTGAGCCGCTGCCACTCGATCGTGAGCATCCGGTGCCGCTGCATGTCGCGGAAGGCCCCGTAGTCGGACAACACGTCGAAGCGGTAGGCCGCCCGCTCGAACGCTCGCCCGGGCTTGTGTCGCCGGTTCTTGCGGTCACCGATGTACGCCCGGAGCAGCGATGCCCGCTCGTCGACCCCGAGACCGCGGACCCGGTCGAGCAGCTGCGACTCGGGCAACGACGAGTGCGAGTAGCAGATGGCGGCGAGGATCTTGTCCTCGGCATCGGGGTCGTGATCGACGAGCGTGACCTCGCTGGTGGGCTCGACCGGCGCATCGCCGAACAGGTCTCCGACCAGCTGGGCGGTGTCGTCGCGTGTCGCTGCGAGATAGTCGCTCCACTCCCCTCCTCGTTCGGGGATGTCGACGCGCCGCAGGAAGCTCGGGATCACCTTGCGCAGCTCGTGGAGCATCAGATCGGCATACGAGCGTGCCTCGGGGAGCGGGTGGGCGCGCATGCGAAGGAGTAGTGCCTCGAACGCCTGGCCGGTGCCGTAGATGCCGACGTTCGACGTGGCCGCAGCGGGCAGCATCCCGCGCACCGCGTCGAGTGCCTTGGCCCGCGTGGCGGTTCGATAGACGAACTCGCTGTCGTCGTCGGTGCGTGGAACGGTGGCCCGGACGTGGTCGGTGACCCGCTCGGCGCACTGGCTGTATGCGTCGAACATCCGGTCCATGTCGCCGACGTAGCGCGTGCCGAACGCCCCCGCCAGCACGTCGGGGTCGCGGTGGTACCGGTATCGGCCACCGAGGCGAGCGTCGTACGCGATGTACCGGGTGCTCTGTTCGAGGTAGCTCATGAGGCGCCCCCACTCGAGCACCTTCGTGAGGAGGTTCGACGCCTGCTCACACGCGAGGTGGACGCCGCCGAGCTGAGCGACCGAGTCGTCTCCGTAGTCGAAGAACACCCGCTGGTACAGCTCCTCGGCCCGATCGAGGCCGATGGTCGCGTCGACGGTCTGGTCGCCGGAGATGTCGAGATCGCCGACGAACTCGTCGAGGAAGAGGCGCCGGAGCGACTTGGGGCTGCGGCTGTATCGGGCGAACAGCGCTCCCTTCACGACCTCGGGCAGGTTGACGAGCGCGAACACCGGACCGTCGAGGTTCGTGAAGTACCGACGGAGGATGTCGGCCTCCTCGTCGGTGAAGGTCTCGGGGACGTACACCGCCACGGATCGACACACTACGGGGCCCCGTCGGCGCGGATCGGGATCTCGCGAGGCCGCTGACCAGGGCCGATGGCAGGACTCCCACCGCGGCGACGTCGTGTCGGTCCGCTCAGGTCAGGACGTGGGCGGCGTCGGGCCGGACGCGCAGCGACACCGCGGCGCTCCGACCCGCAGGGCGGCCGTCGATGCGCACGACGAGCGGGCGGTCGAACTCGACCGTGTGCTCCCGGACGGGGCGCACGGTGATCCCCGGGTGCGGGAGGTGCGATCCCGTGCGCATCCGCCGTCGGATGGCGATCCGCTGGCGGACGCCGACGGTCGGATCGAGCCGCACGAGCTCGACCCGCCCGTCGTTCGGATGGCCGCGTGGCGCGACGTCGAACTCCCCGACCCACTCGGCGTTCATGACCGCGACGACGGGGCCTCGCCAGATGCCGCCGCGATCGGTGGCTTCGCGTGCGACGACGTGGGCGACCGAGGTCCGGACCGCACCGTCGTCGAGGGTGACGTCGACCAGATCGATCGGCATCCGCTGGAGCTCTGCGCGATCGCCGAGCTCGCGTCCGCCCATGGTCCGCCACAGGTCACCGCCCTGGATCGCCACATGGGCGTCCTCGGCGCCGTCGGACAGCGCCTCGGCGAGGTCGGCGTCGGAATGCACCACGTCGAGGTCGGCCGGACGGGGGATCGCACTCCCCCACGTGCTGCCCTTGCCGATCGTCACGAGTCGTCGCCGGACGGTTCGTCGGTGATGCCGACGGTTCCGCTGTCGGCGACGACACCACGGAACGCGGACCGCGCCGCCTCGGCGGCTGCGGTTCGGACACCGGGGTCGTCGGCGACGCCCGAGAGCTGTCGCAACAGGTCGATCAGCTGGCGCATCGTGCGCACGAAGTCGCCGCCGGTCAGGTCCTCGGACTCGACGATCTCGGAGAAGCCTTCGCCGGCGACCCAGGCGTGGGCGATGGCGGCGAACGTCGGATCGGGCGCTCGGTGTTCGGTCAGCTCGACCGATCGCTCCCGGGCGCGCAGGTCCTCGCTGATCGCCTCGAGGCGCGTCCACCGCCGCCGGACGTCCTTCGACGAGAACCACGGTGGTGCCGGTGGCTCGGGGCTGCGGTGCTCGTAGACCACACACGACACGATCGCGGCGAGGTCGGCGGGTCCGAGCCCGTCGAGGAGACCGTCCTGCAGCGCCTCGACGACGAGCAGGTCGCACTCGTGGAACACCCCGGTGAGGAGCCGTCCGCCCTCGTTCAACGACCAGGCCTCCGCGTCGAGATGCCCGAGGTCGTCGAGGAGATCGAGAACGGCGTCGAACTGGCGGCGCAGCGAACCCTGCTTCGACGCAACGCGACGTCCGATGTCGGCGATCTCCCGGTCGAGCCGATCGGCTCTCGACGCTGCGTCGAGGCGTGATCGCAGATCGGGGTCCCGTGCCACGTCGAGTTCGTCGGCCGAACGGTGGCCGCGCCTCGACGCGCCGGTGTCGCGGTTCTGGTCGGAGGACTGACGGTCGAGTCGGGCCGAGCGCAGTCGCTTGGCCACCTGGGTGCGGTGGTCGTTGCGGTGGGGTCCGAAGTTCCGCGGGAGGTCGACCCGCCCGATCGCGACGGGAGGTTCGTCGAAGTCGTCGCCGGTCACGCGCATCGTGTCGCCCGACTTGTTGACCACCGTGAGGTGCACTCCCGATCGTCGATGCGCGGTGGCGACCACCACGACGGGACCGCGATGGTGACGGGTTCGGAGGCCGATCACGGTCCCCGGCTTGAGCCGCGCGAGGGCGCCGCGCATCTCCCCTGCGCTCGCCTGCCGGTTCCGATCGCGCTCCCTCCGCTCCTCCGACCGGATCGAGCGGTACTCGTCGATGTCGCCGTACGGGCTCCTCGCCTCGTGGCGCTTCGTCTTCCGCTCGCCGCGCAGGCGATCGAGGCGGGCCTCGAGGCGGACGACGTCGCGGTCGGCCTGGAACTGCGCGAACGACAGGCTCACCAGCCGCTCCGCGTCGTCGCGTCCGTGACGCCGGACGAGGTTGGCGACCATGTTGTACGTCGGTCGAAACGCCGAGCGCAGGTGGAACGACGAACTCGACGCGAGCTGCGCCACCTCGTCGAAGCGGACCCATGGACTCCAGAGCACCACCGCATCGCCGACGTCGTCGATGCCGCGGCGACCGGCCCGCCCGGTGAGCTGGGTGTACTCGCCCGGAGTCAGCCGTTCGTGGCCGTCGCCGGTGTACTTCGTGAGCTTCTCGATCACGACCGACCGAGCGGGCATGTTGATCCCCACGGCGAGGGTCTCCGTGGCGAACACCACGCGGAGGAGGCCGGCCGCGAAGCACGCCTCGACGGTCTCCTTCATCGCCGGGACCATCCCCGCGTGATGTGCGGCGACGCCGTGGTGGAGCCGACGGACGAACCGGTCGACCTCGAGTGCCTCGCGGTCGTCGTCATCGAGTTCGTGGAGGCGTTCGGCGACGAGCCGATCGATCTCGGTCGCCTCGGCGGGCCCGATGAGGTGGATGCCGGCGTCGACGATCGCCTGGGCTGCCTCGTCGCACTGTGCCCGACTGAAGATGAAGTAGATCGACGGCAGGAGCCCCTCGTCGTCTAGACGTTCGACCGTCTCGACACGTCCGGGCGTCGCGAGGCGGCGGGTGCCCGTGGTGGACTTGGAGCTGCGTGGGTTCCCCCGTCGTGATCGGCGGTGGTCGCCGCGATCACCGCCTCGACCGCCCGCACGCGGTCGGCGGATCGCCGACTCGTCGAGGCTGATCGCCTTGCGATTCGGTCCGCCGCCGACGAAGACCGGCATCAGGTGCAGCCGATGCTCGGTGCGGTCGGCGACGAAGTATCGACTCTCGAGCGGGACCGGTCGCGTGCTCTCGACGACGGCGTCGGTGGTGCCGCGGATGTCGGTCATCCAGTCGGTCAGGTCCCGCACGTTCGAGACGGTCGCCGAGAGACACACGAGCTGGACCGAGTCGGGGAGGTGGACGATGACCTCCTCCCACACGGGCCCGCGATACGTGTCCTGGAGGAAGTGGACCTCGTCGAGCACGACGAGCCCGAGATCGTCGAGCGGACGGCCGGTGTAGAGCATGTTGCGCAACACCTCGGTCGTCATGACGACGACGTCGGCATCGGCGTTGATCGAGTTGTCGCCGGTGAGCAGTCCCACCCGTGCGGAACCGTGGATCCGGCAGAGGTCGCGGTACTTCTGGTTCGAGAGCGCCTTGACCGGCGTGGTGTAGAAGCTGCGGCGGCCCGAGTCGAGCATGCGGTCGATGCCGTGCTCGGCGACGAGTGTCTTCCCGCTGCCGGTGGGTGCCGCGACGACCACGTGGCGGCCGTCGTCGATCGCCGCGAACGCGTCGAGCTGGAACCGATCGGGCGTGACGGCGCCCGACGAGCCGTCGGCGCCGGCGAGGTCGGTCGGCGAGGTGGTCACGCCGCTCGGTTGCGGCGGCGCATCACGATCCAGCCGATGAGCACCGCCACGAAGTAGAGGGCGATCATCGGTCCGGCCAGCAACAACAGGGTGACGGGGTCGCCGGACGGCGTGATGACCGCGGCGAGGCAGAAGATGCCGACGATGGCGTACCGCCAGCCGCGCAGGAGGGCGCGTGCGGTGACGACGTCGACGAGTTGCAGGAACACGAGGAGGACCGGCAGCAGGAAGCCGACGCCGAACGCGAAGATCATCAA
>JBCCTP010000218.1:0-7436 GCA_039198505.1 Actinomycetota bacterium
CGCACGGGCTGGTGGCTCGCTCGTCGTCCGCTCCGCTTCCTCCTCGCGACGCGTGCGGCTCGTCGCTGGCGCTTCCCCGGCTGGTGGCTCACCTCGACCGCCGCTGTGCTTCGGTCTCGGATCGCGTGCGGCTCGTCGCTGGCGCTTCCCTCGCCGCCGCGCCAGGCAATGTGCGATCTGGCCCGGGCAGAAGCGGACAGTGTCCGGATCTGGCACGGGCGGAAGCGGACAGTGTCCGAATCTGGCACGGGCGGAAGCGGACAGTTCGGCACGCCTCGGCGGCCGGCGCCCGCGGCTCGTACCGTCGGGGCATGACGATCGACGAGAAGCCGGTGAGCGTCCGGCCGGGTGAGGCGCGCTGCCCCGGGCCGTCCACTCGGGACATCCTGCTCGGTGACTCGGTGCCACCGCCGGCGCCGATCCTCGAGGAGTCGTACACGTTCCGCGGCGACGACGACATCTCCTACGACGAGTTCACGTCCGCCGAGTACGCCGAGGCCGAGTTCGACCGCATGTGGGGTCGGGTCTGGCAGTGGGCGTGCCGCGAGGAGCACATCCCCGAGCCCGGCGACTACTACGTGTACGACATCGGCGACCGATCGGCGATCGTCGTCCGCGGCCCCGACGGCACCATCCGCGCCTTCCACAACGCGTGTCTGCACCGCGGCACGCAGCTCAAGCCGCCGGCCACGATGGGCTACTCGCCCAAGCTGCGCTGCCCGTTCCACGGCTGGACCTGGTCGACCGAGGGAGACCTCGTCGATCTTCCGTGCGACTGGGACTTCCCGCACGTCGACGCAGAGGAGTTCCAGCTCCCCCAACTCCGCGTCGGCATCTGGGGTGGCTTCGTGTTCGTCAACTTCGACGACTGCGAGGAGCACGAGCTCGCTCCCCCGTTGCTCGAGTACCTCGGCGATCTCCCCCGACACTTCGACGAAGCCGGATGGGATCTGACCGACCGGTACATCGAGGTGCACATCCGCAAAAAGCTCCCGGCGAACTGGAAGGCCTCGGCCGCTGCCTTCCTCGAGGCGTACCACATCCTCGAGACCCACAGTCAGTCGATCATGACGGCCGGCGACGCCAACGCCCAGTACGACGTCTTCGGCGAGAACGTGTCGCGGTTCGTGCACACCATCGCCACCACGAGTCCCCACGTGCCCGAAGCGAAGCGCCCCAGCGAGGAGAAGCTCCTCGGGATGCTGATGGCCCGGAAGAACCCGGGCGACGAGGTCCCCGAGATCCCCGAAGGCGAGCGGGCGCGCGACGTGTACGCCCGCCACATGCAGAAGGTGCTCGGCGAGGCGTACGACCGCGACTTCACCGGCACCTCGATCGCCGAGACGATCGACTCGATCGAGTACTTCTGCTTCCCGAACATGTTCGTGTTCCCGGGACTGCAGATCCCGATGATCTACCGGTTCCGCCCCGACGGCGACCCGCGCCAGGGCGGCGTCGACCAGGCGGTCTACGAGGTCCTGTTCCTCCGCCCGAAGCCCGAGTCGGGGAAGATCCCCGAACCGGCGGTGCCGTTCGACCTCGACGTCGACGACAGCTACACCACGGTTCCCGGCATCCCCGGTTCGCTCGGCGTGGTGCTCGATCAGGACACGTCGAACCTCGCCGCCCAGACGCGCGGCTTCCGATCGTCGAAGAAGCGGGGCCAGACCCTCGGCAACTACCAGGAGGTGCGGGCGCGCCATCTGCACCAGACCGTGCGGGCGTACATCGAGGGGACCGAGCGCAGCGCGGTGTCGTCATGAGCGGCGACGCAGCGGCTGCGGCCCAGCAGCAGATCCGTGACGCTCTCTCGTGGTACTGCCGGGGCGTCGACCGGCTCGACGGTGAGGTCATGAAGCGTGGCTTCCACCCCGGCGCTGAGCTGTACGACTACGGCGCCGATCCACTCACGATCGAGCAGTTCGCCGAGTACGCGCCGGCGTCGCTGAGCCGCAAGTTCACCGCCACGCAGCACCGCATCAGCAACACGCTGGTCGAGTTCGACGACGACGACCCGGCGTCGGGGGCGGCCCTGGTCGAGACGTACGTGCTGGCGTTCCACGTCGAGGCGGGGGACGCCGACGAGAACACCCCCGATCTGCTCCACACGTTCAACGGCCGCTACATCGACCGATTCACCGAGGTCGACGGCCGGTGGCGGATCGCGAAACGAACGCTGCGCAACGACTGGTCGAGCGTGGCGCCCATCGAGTCGACGATGTCCGGCGACTGGCCCGCGTCGGGGCGGGCCGGCTCGCCCGATCCACTCACCGCCTGACGAACACCTCGTGATCTAGCGTTCGGGCCCATGCCGACGCATCCCGTCCGCCCGTTCGAGTGGATCGACTCCGCCCCGATCGTCGTCGACCGGTCCGTGGTGATCGCCGCTCCACCCAGCGCGGTGTGGCCGCACATCGCCGACCACGAGTCGTGGCCCGAGTGGTTCACCGACCTCGATCGCGTCGAGCGCATCGGATCGGGTGAGGGTGTCGGCAGCGGCCGCACGGTGTTCGTCGGGCGGCTCTCGATCGAGGAGGAGTTCACGGCCTGGGAGCCCGACACGGTGTTCGCGTTCGCGCTCACGAAGACGCCGCTCCCGTTCCTCGAGTCGATGGCCGAGGCGGTCGAACTGTCCGGCGACGACGAACGGTGCACGGTCCGCTATCGCCAGGCGATCGAGACCACGCGATTCCTCGGCTTCCTCGGCAACCTCGCGGCGAAGCGCATCGAGGGCCAACTCACGTCCGCTCTGAAGAACCTCCAGCGACGCGTCGAGACGGGCCGATGACCGACGAGGTCTCGTTCGCTCTCCTTCTCCTCCGGGTGGTGCTCGGCGTCACGATGGCGCTCCACGGTCTCGGCAAGGCCAAGAGCCTCGACGGCACCGCCGGGTGGTTCGACTCGATGGGCATGCGGCCCGGCTGGCTCCACGCCCGCTTCGCCGCCTTCGGTGAGATCGCCGCGGGTGCCGCACTGACGCTCGGCTTCCTCACGTCGTTCGCCGCGCTCGGGTTCGTCGGACTCATGGTCGTCGCCGGATGGACCTCGCACCGCCACAACGGCTTCTTCATCATCAAGGAAGGCTGGGAGTACGTGATGGTGCTCGCCGTCGCTGCGGTCGCGATCGCGATCATCGGACCGGGCGACTGGTCGATCGACGAGGCCATCGGACTCGCCGACGGCCTCGACGGCTGGGTCGGCCTCGCCATCTCGGCGGGCGGCGGCGTCATCGCCGGCGTCGGATTGATGGCCGCCTTCTATCGTCCTCCACCCACCTCGACCGCCTGACACCGTGACCTCCCGGGTCAGATCCGGGACGTCACGGTCCGGCTCGGGCGGGCACGAGGCGCCTCGCGACACTGGGAACATGGTCGAGTACTCGCCCGTGCGACCCGACGTGTTCGACGATCCGTTCCCCGCGTACGAACAGCTGCGCTCCGAGTGCCCGGTTCACCAGACCGACGAACTCGGGCGGACCCTGTACTCGGTCAGCCGTGCCGAACACGTCCACGAGGTGTTGCTCGACCATCGGCTGTGGTCGAACACCAAGGGCCCCGGGATCGCCGACTCGTCGAGCGGTCGCGGCGACATGCAGCACGACGACCAGCCGACGCACACGCGCCGGCGGAAGCTCATCCGCGACTGGTTCAACCCCGCCACGGTCGCCCGACTCGAGCCCGGACTCCGCGCCACGACGGTTGCTTCGATCGATGCGTTCGCGGTCGCCGACGGCGTCGGTCGCGCCGACCTGTACGCCGACCTCGCGCTGCCGCTCCCCGTCACGTCGTTCTGCGAACTGATGGGCATCGAACTCACCGACCGCGACCGGTTCCTCGGCTGGGCCGACGAGCTGGTGACGGCCATGGCCTATCCCGAACGAGGCGCCGACGCCCGTCGAGCGATGACCGCGTTCACCCGCGAGGCGCTGCTCGAGCGACAGGCACTCGCCGGCGCCGGCGAGCCTCTGCCCGACGGGCTGCTGAGCTTCATCGCGACCGAGCCGTACACCGATGACGGCGAGCCGATGCCGGTCGACGAAGCGGTCAACATGGCGAACCAACTCCTCATCGCCGGGCACGAGACATCGGCGTCGCTCATCACGAACGCCATGTGGCGCCTCCTCGACGACCGCAGCCGATGGGAGCGGCTCCTCGCCGAGCCGTCACTGATCCCGAACGTGGTCGAGGAGAGCCTGCGCTTCGACCCGCCCGTCCTCGGGCTGTGCCGCACCAACAACGAGGCGACCGACATCGACGGCGTCGAGATCCCCGCCGAGTCGAAGCTCATGGTGCTCTACGCCTCGGCCAACCGCGATCCCGATCGGTTCGACCGGCCCGACGACTTCGTGGTCGATCGCGACCCGAAGGAGCTCGCCCGGCACTACTCGTTCAGCTGGGGCATCCACCACTGCCTCGGCGCCCACCTCGCCCGCCTCACCGGACGGGTCGTGCTCGAGGAACTCGCCGCTCGGGTCCCGGGCCTCGAGCTCGACGGCGACCCCAGTCGGGTGCCGTCACCGTTCCTGTGGGGCCGTAAGCACCTTCCCGTCCGCTGGGTCGCCTGACACCCGCCCGCCGGCCGCGGCCCGCGACCGGCTGGGACGATGGGTGGCTGCGGCGGCGAGCAGCACCAGCGTGAGGCCCGCCACGAGTGAGATCACCACCAGCGTGGCCGCGCGCAACAGGTCGTTGCCGCGGTCGGTGCCGGCGACGAGGCCGTGATAGGTCCCCATCGCCCACAGCGGAAGGCTCGCGAAGTGGACCCGGCGCCACCACCGTCTCGGCAGGCGAGGAAGTGCGAGTGAGGTGACCTCGACGGCGACGAGCAGGTACATCGCCACGATGCCCCAGGCGACCGCTCCGGGCCGCCACTCGCTCGCCATGGGCACGAACAGCTCGGCCCAGGCGAAGTGGACATAGTTGTCGGCCCACAGCGCCACCATGTGGATGGCGGTGAACGCGACGGCGAGTCCGCTGCTGAAGCGATGGACGTCGAGCAGCCACGGGCGGGTGGTGAGCCGCGACACGGCCCGTGTCGCCATGAGCAGTCCGATGACCACCGAGAAGCTGAGCAGCGCCCACGCCACGATTCCCGACGATCGCGAGACGTACCACCAGAACTGCTCGCTCACGATCCGACCCCGTTGACCGCCTCGACGAAGCCGTCGACGTGGACGAGCACACCCGCCAGTGCGTGACGATCGAGCAACTCGCGCGCCCCGTTGGCTCCCGCCATCACCGCGACCTTGGCGACCACCTCGGCCCACCACAGCTCGGTGCCCACCACCGAGACCGACGCGAGGTCGGTCTGGGCCGGGAGGCCGGTGGCGGGATCGATCAGGTGGTGCGCCGCTCGACCATCGACGGTCCAGGTGGAGGCGGCGCTGCTGGTGGCGATCGCTCCGTGCGACACGTCGATGGTGGCGACCTGACCCTGGCGCCGGATCGGCTCGACGACGCCGACCGGCCAGTCACCACCCGACCAGCGGCGACCGTGCAATCGCACGTCTCCACCCAGTTCGACCTGGACGGTCTGCGCTCCGGCCGCGACGAGCCGCTCGACGACGATGTCGCCGATCAGCCCCTTGCCGATCCCGCCGGGATCGAACGACGATCCCGCCGGAACGAGCACGGCCCCGACTTCGGGGAGGACATCGAGGCGACGGCGTTGGCCCGGCCACGACCGGTCCCACGGTGACGCCGGCTCGGACACGAGGGGCCGCTCATCGTCGCCAGCTCGGAATTCGTCGAGACGAGTCCCGAGCAGCGGATCGAACCGACCGCCGGTGCGATCGAACGACACGGACGCGGCGTGGAACAGCCGGAAGGTGTCGGGCTCGACGAGGCACCACTCGCCCGCGCGTCGGTTGATGGCCGACACCTCGCTGTCGGGGACGAACCGACTCCACCTCGCCTCGAACGAACGGACGGTGTCGACACCGATGTCGACGAGCTCGTCGTCGTCGGAGACGATCCGGCACGGGCTCGCCATCGCGGTGAACTCGTGCATCGCCCAGCCACCCCGCTCGGCGACACGTGCGCCGGCGTGGCTGTCGGGGGCGTCGACAGCGCCGGAGACGACCGGCGCGTCAGCCACTGGGAGCCGTGGTGGGGGGCGGTGGCGGCTCGGTGGTGGGCGGCGGCTCCGTCGTGGGCGGCGCCGTGGTCGGCGGGGCCGTGGTCGGCGGGGCCGTGGTGGGCGGAGCCGTCGTCGGCGGGGCCGTGGTGGGCGGCGGGGTCGTGGGCGGAGCCGTGGTGGGAGGAGGAGTGGTCGGCGGCGCCGTGGATGCCGGAGCGGTCGTCGGCGGTGCGACGTCGGACGGAGGCGCCGTGCTCGGAGCGGCGGTGGTGGTCGCCGCCGTGGCGGGCGGTGCCGTCGCGGGCGCCGCGGTCGCCGGCGGGGCCGTGGGCGGGGTGGTGGCGGCAGCCGTGCTCGGCGCGGCCGACGTGGTCGGTGCGGGGTCGGCCGGGTCGGAGATCGTGGGAACGGCGATGGTGGACGTCGTCTCCCCCGGCGGCGTCACGACGGAGGTGTCGGAGGCGTTCGGCGCTGTCGTGACGACGATCGAGACGGTGGGCGCCGGCTCGGTCGGCAGCGGCGCCGTGGACGAGGTCTCGGGAGCGACGATCGTGGTCGCCGACGGGGTGGTCGAGTCGGTGGTGTCGGAGTCGGGGGTGGGTTCGTCGTCGCCCTCGACCGCGGTGAGTTGCCCCATCGCCGGGAGCATCGCGAGGAACCCGGCGCTGGCCGCCGCGCCCGTGAACCACCGGGTCTTGCGCGCCGGGTGACGGTTGCGTGCGCCCAGCTTGGTGGCGGACGCCGACGCCCGTCGCGCCGAGGCAGGCGCGGCACGCCCGGGCGCCGCGGGCGTGTCGGTCGCTCCGCTCCCGGATCTCGCGGGTGGCGTGCCTCCCGACGGGTCGGGAGGAGGCAGTGGCGCAGGCGGGTCCCAGCCGCTCACGGCGCGACCTCGATCGCGACCTCGGACTCGACGACCGGGTCGGGCGCCGCGTCGCCGTTACCGACGGCGGTCACCCCGAGCCAGGCCGCCGTGGCGAGGGTGATCAACGCGAGGATGACGGCACGGAGCCGTCGGATCGCGCGACGGGGGCGAGCTCGACGAGAACTCGCTGCGGTGCGGGCACGAGCTGCCGACGTGCGGTCGCGACGTGTGCGGGGGGGCCGAGCTGCATCGGCGCTGCGGCGCGCCGCAGCGCCTCCGTCGGGCGGGGCCCAGCGGACGTCGTCGGCTCCCGGCGCAGGCAGGGATGTGTCCTCCGGTGGCGCCCATCGTTCGTCGTCGGTCGACGGGATCGCCGGCTCGGCGGGCTGGCAATGTCACTGTCATTGACATTGTCGTCATAGCGCAGCCAACCTTCCGTTTAACTTTATTCTCGCCCTCACCATCTTTATCTTCACGAACCGTCCAATGCAAG
>JBCCTP010000219.1:0-7404 GCA_039198505.1 Actinomycetota bacterium
GCCGACGGCGACACGCGATCCCGCGACGGGAGCCCGGACCCTCGATCGCACGTCGACCGACGAGGCGGCGACGAGAAGCTCGACCTCGCCGTCCTCCACCACCCACTCACCGACGGCGGCATCGAAGTGGCCGAGCAGCCGGCGGTCGATGTCGACGATCGCCTCGACGGTCTCGCCCGCCGCGACTCGCACCTTCGCGAAGCCGACGAGTTCCCGGTCGACCCGGTACACACCCGACTCGGGACGGCGCGCGTAGACCTGTACGACCTCGCTCCCGGCACGGTCGCTCGTGTTGGTCACAGGGACCCGCACGGTCGCCCACCGACCCTCGAGATCCGTCCCGGTCCGGCCGGCGTCGTCCGGGTCCCGATCGATCGACGCGTCGCCCCAGACGAACTCGGCGTACGACAACCCGTGACCGAACGGAAAGCGTGCCGAGACGTCGCCGGTCGTGTGGAACCGGTACCCGACGTGGAGTGTCTCGCGGTACCGGACCTGGCGGGTCGATCGCTCGAAGCACGTCTCGGACGGGAAGACCATCGACGCCGGGAACGACTCGGCGAGACGCCCGGCCGGTTCGGCGTCGCCGACGAGCACGTCGACCAGTGCCGACCCCGACGCTTGGCCACCCAGATAGGCCTCGACCACCGCAGCCGGACGGTCGGCCCACGGCAGCAGCACCGGCGCGCCGTTCGCCAGCACGACGACGGTGCGCGGGTTGGCGGCACACACCGCCGTCACGAGATCGTTCATCGCGGTCGGGAGCGCCAACGTGTCGCGGTCCACGCCCTCGGCTTCCGCGATGGGCGGCAGACCGATCACGACGACGGCGACGTGAGCTCGGTGAGCGAGATCGGCGGCGCGCCGGATGTCGTCGGCGGTTGCGTCGCCCGTGTCGGGGTCGTAGATCGAGTCGTAGCGAACGCGGCCGACCATCCGCTCCTCGAAGACCCGCCGCGCATCGTCGAGTCGCGTGGGCACCACCTGTGAGCTCCCGGCACCCTGATACCGAGGCGTCTCGGCGAACGCTCCGAGCAGCGCCACCTCGACGTCGTCGGCGATCGGCAGGACCCCGTCGTTGGCGAGCAGCACGGTTCCCTCGGCGGCCACTCGTCGAGCCAGTCGATGGTGGGCGACCTCGTCGAGGTCCGTCGGTCGTTCGGCTCCGGCGACGCACCGCTCGACGAGGCGCGCCACGTTCTCGACGCGTCTCCTCACGACCGACTCGTCGAGTTCGCCGTCGTCGACGGCCGCCAAGACCTCGCCGTCGAACGCGCCCCCGCTCGACGGCATCTCGAGATCGACCCCCGCGGCGACGCCACCCACCCGGTCGCTCGTGGCCGCCCAGTCGGTCACGACCATCCCGTCGAAGCCCCACCGGTCGCGCAACAGGCCGTCGACGAGATCGGGGCTCTCGCCGACGTAGGCACCGTCCACCTTGTTGTACGAGGTCATGAGGGCCCACGGATCACCCTCGCGTACGGCGATCTCGAACCCGCGCAGGTACAGCTCATGCAGCGTTCGCGGGTCGATCACGCAGTCGACGACCATCCGGTACGACTCGTGGTTGTTGGCGACGAAGTGCTTCGGGCACGCCGCCACCCCCTCCGACTGGATGCCTCGGATCAGCGCCGCAGCGAGTCGGCCCGAGAGGAGCGGGTCCTCGGACAGGTACTCGAAGCTCCGACCTCCGGCGGGGTGCCGCTTGAGGTTGAGACCGGGTCCGAGCAGCACGCCCACGCCACCGGCCCGCGCCTCCACCCCGAGGGCGGCGCCGACCTCCGCGAGCAGGTCGGAGTCCCACGTCGCGCCGAGCAGTGAGGCGGTCGGGAAGCACGTCGCCGGAACGGACTGGCCGATTCCGATGTGGTCGGCGTCCGCGGGCTGACGGCGGACGCCGTGCGGGCCGTCGGTCAGTGTGATCGACGGCAGGTCGAGTTCGGGGATCGCCTCGCTCGTCCAGAAGCCGGACCCGGACAGGAGTTCGACACACCGCTCGAGTGACAGCTCGAGGATCTCCGGTCGAACACCGTCGACGGCGCGGTCGTCGCTCACCGTGACCGGTCTAGTGGAGTCCTCGGAGTCCGTACCAGCCGACGAGGAGCGTCGTGATGCCGACGGCGAGCCACGCCACCTCGCGTTCGCCGCGTCGCAGGAGCAGTGCGGCGACCGACGAGCCGACCACGACCGTGACGATGAACTGGACCACGACGCCCGCGTCGGTGGTCGGTGACCACCACGACGCGATCGTCATCGGGGCGGGTGCCCGTCAGCGGCGGAGGCGGTCCCGCACGCGTCCGCGAGTCATCGCCCACCACTCGCGGGGCAGCGCGGTGAAGGTGTCGAGGGCGAACGAGTCGACGATCTTCCCGATCGCCATCGCGTACGACGGGTACGGGTGGACCATGCCGTACATCTTCCGGAGACCGATGCCGTTGTCGATCGCGAGGGTGAAGATGCCGATCATCTCCGCGGCGGCGGGCCCCACGATCGAGGCGCGCAGGATGCGCCCGGTGAAGCGTTCGGCCTCGACGACGATGACGCCGTGTTCGATCTGGTCGGTGAAGCCACGGTCGGTGTCGGCGAAGCGGAACTCGTACCGACGGCGACGTGTCGGCGACATCGCTTCGATCTCGTCGAGCGACAGACCGACGCTCGCGATCTCGGGCCGCGAGTAGACGGCGTTGGCCATCGCACCGAGCGCTCCGACCTTCGGGAGGTACGGCAGACCGATCCCTCGGACGACCTTGCGGCCGATGGCGTTCGCTCCGTGGGTGGTGAGGGTGTTGCCGCTGACGTCGCCGACCGCCCAGATGCCCTCGACGCTCGTCCGACCCCAGTCGTCGGCCACGATGCCGCGATTGCCGTGCTCGACACCCGCGTCGTCCAGTCCGAGGCCCGACGTGTTCGGACGGCGGCCCACCGCCAGCACCACCCGATCGACGTCGGGGATCGTCGAGCCGTCGCCGAGGACGGCCGTCGTGCCGTCGAACCGCTCGATCGACGTGCCGGTGCGGATCGCGACGCCACGATCCTCGAGGGCGGCCCGGATGGTCGCCGACACGAGCGGGTCCTCGTTGACGGCGAGTCGGTCCTGCAGTTCGACGATGGAGACCTCGGCACCCAGGTCACGGAAGGCCGTCGCCATCTCGAGTGAGATCGCGCCACCGCCGACCAGGACGATGTGACCGGGCACGTCCGGGGCCTCGAACAGGGTCTCGTTGGTGACGATCCGGTCGGGGTCGAGTCCCTCGATCGGGAACTCGACCGGCGAGGATCCGGTCGCGATCACGACGTGTTCGGCACGAACCTCGACCTCTCCGTCGGCCGTGTCGACGAGGATCACGTGCGGTTCGCGGCGATCGGTCAGCCGGGCCCAGCCCTGCACGAAGTGGATCGACGGGTGCTCGCGCATCTCGACCGTCTCGTCGTCGGCGAGGTGATCGCGGAGGCGACGAGTCGTCGAGAGGGGCTCGGGGTCACCGGTGGCCGCAGCGTGCAGCAGGGCCTTCGACGGGATGCACCCGACGTTGGTGCAGTCGCCACCGACCACCTCGGCCGCCTCGATGAGCACCGACTCGTGACCGAGTCCGGCGAGACCGATCGCCGCAGTGAGGCCGCCGGAACCCGATCCGATGACGGCGGCCCGATAGGTGCGGGTGGGATCGTGCCCGATCACGCTCGGCTCCTCTTGACGACGCGGGAGATGACGATGCTCACCACGAAGATGGCGACGCTGGCGACGATCGCCCACGGGTTGATCCCGTCGAGACCCTGATCGATGCGCTCGAGCGACGCTCCGAGGAGGACGAACGAGATCGTGCCGGGCAGCGAGCCGAGAGCGGTGGCGAGCAGGAACGGAGCCCAACGGATCCGCAGCGCTCCGCAGAGGTAGTTGACGAGGTCGTACGGCAGGAAGATCAACCGCATGATGAACACGGTCTCGAAGCTGTTCTCGCGCAGCCGGTTGCTCCAGCGGGCGGCGAGCGAGTCGGAGCTCATCTCCTCGTCGGCCCCGGTCGTGTCGGCGTCGGCGGCGGTCACGGCGTCGCCGGCGGTCGAGTGGTCCCCCGCCTCACCGGGCGCCCGTCCGAGCAGTCGACCGACGCCGTAGGCGACCATCGCCGAGGCGTTGGCCGCCACGACGACGATCGCGACACCCCACCACGGCCCGAACAACACGCCGGCCATCACGGTGATGACCGAGGCGGGGAACAGGACCAGCGGGCGAACGAGGTAGACGCCGACGAACGCGGCGACACCCCACCAGGCGCCCTCGATCGCGTCGATGAACCGCTGGCCGGCCTCGGTCGTCGACAGGTCGTTCGACGTCTGCCACTGCCGCCAGGCGATCAAGGCGCCGATCCAGATCGCAGCGACGACACCGCGCTGGATCCACCGCTTCGCCGCGGGTGAGAGACGTGGCGGCGGGTCCACGTCCGTCGCAGCCGTCGGGGAGTCGGTCATGGTCATCGGAACCTCCTGGTCGCCCACACCACCCGTTCGATCGCAGTCGCCGCGACACCGATGGCCATGACGGCCCACACGGCCGTCGCAATCGTCGGAACGGCGAGTGCCACGGTGAAGAACACGATCGTCTCGCATCCTTCGACGAGCCCACGGGGGAGGACGACGGCCGTGGGCGATCCGG
Organism: Actinomycetota bacterium; assembly: GCA_039198505.1. Taxonomy (GTDB): domain Bacteria; phylum Actinomycetota; class Acidimicrobiia; order Acidimicrobiales; family Ilumatobacteraceae; genus Ilumatobacter_A. The sequence continues at coordinate 4,652 of JBCCTP010000219.1, forward strand.
CCGCCTGGTTGCGTTTCTCGATGAGCGCCGACGTGAAGCCGAGCGTCACCGCGTTGAGATAGAAGGACGCGAGGAGCGCCGCGGTCACGGCCCACTGCGTCGAGTCGTCGGCGTTCAGTGCCAGGGCGAGGGGAATCGCCGTGTATCCGAGCGTGTCGAACGTGAAGTCGATCAACCCGCCCACGTCGCTCGCCGCTCCCTGTCGCCGAGCGACGGGCCCGTCGAGGCCGTCGAGCAGCCGACCTGCGAGCCAGCCGACGACCGAGAGGACGACGGCCCCCTGCCAGGCGGCGACGGCGGCGCCGAGCGTGACGGCGAGACCGACGGACGTGATCACCGTCGGCGACACGCCGCCGACGGGCCCGGCTACCAGGGGCGCGACGAGGCGCTCCTTGACGGGTCGCAGGGTCGTGTCGAGCATCGTGATGGGCCAACCGGCGGGTGGAGGGCCACAGTCCCGGCGGATCGGTTGTTTCGTGATCGTCCACCGTTGACCGTGACTGTCCGGAAGGTGTCTGTCCGGAACGTGCCTGTCCGGGGAGTGCCCGTCCGGAAGGTGTCGGTGTCGGCGGTGGCCGGTGGTCCGAGTCGAGTGTGACACCCCCATGGCACGCTGGTCGCTGCCGGCTCCTTCCCCATCACACCGAGTTCCGGGGAGGCCCCATGTCCACGTCCCACTCATCCACCGCCGACCAGTCGGTGAACCTCGTCGTCGTCAGCGGCGTCCTGCGCGGCGACGTCGTCGTCCGCACGCTGGGCGACTCCGTCGACGTCGCCCAGTTCGACCTCGCCACGCCGGTCACCGAACTCGGTCCGTCCGCGGTCGTTCCGGTGTCGTGGCGGTCGCCGTCGGCGGTCGACCTCGATCTGGTGTCCGAGGGAGTGTCGGTCACCGTGCTCGGCACCGTCACGAAACGCTTCTACCGGACCGGCGGAGTCACGCGGGCCACCACCGAGGTCGTGGTCGAGCGGCTCGTCCCGACCCGTCGCAAGCGATCGGTCGCTGCGCTTCGCTCCCTCGCCGCCGAGCGGGTCGGCTCGCCGTGACCGGCGCGCCACCACGCGACCGGTCGCTCAGTCGAGCGGCCGGATCACGAGACCGGTCAGCAGCTTCGGGGTGAAGAACGTCGACTTCGGCGGCATCACCACGCCCTTGCGGGCGGTGCGCTCGATCTCGGCGACGCTCACGGGGCGGATCATCACCGCTGCCGTCGCTCGCCCCGTCGTCACGGCGTCGGCGACGAGGCCGACACCGTGCTGGTACGTCACCGAGTGGTCCACGTTCGCCAGCGTCTCCTCGAGCCACACGCCGTCGAGCGGACGGACGCCGTCGAACGCGCCGTCACGCGGCGTCATCCACATCGTCGTGGCAGGTCCCACGAGACACATTGCGCCGCGCGACTCCATCTCGGCGAGAGTGGCGGCGCTCGGCGCGGGTGCATCGGTCAGTTCGAATCGCTCGGCGAAGGCGGCGACGAGGTCGTCGAAGGAGATGTCGGTGTAGAGCCGATGGATCGCCTCCACGCTGAGCTGGTCGGCGACGAGTTCGTTGACGAACATGAGCGTGTCCTCGGCGGGCGAGTGGGCGTCGCCGGCTTCGCGGACCTCGTCGCGGTACTGCTGGGCCACGCCGTAGCGATGGTGCCCGTCGGCGATCAGGATGTCCTCGGTGCCGACGGCTGCGGCGATCGCCTCGACTCGACCGGGATCGTCGATGCGTTCGACCGTGTGCGTCACCCCGTCCACGGTCACCGCGCCGACGGCCTCCCCGGGATCCCGCAGCAGGTCGGTGAGACCCGATGCCAGCGACAGGCCCCAGATCGGAGACATGTTGGTCTGGGTCGCGCGGGTCAGATCGAGACGATCGGTCGAGGCCTTCGGCGTGATGCGCTCATGGGGGAGCACGCCCCCCTCGCCGTACGGCTCGACCGCCGCACCGCCGAGCACCCCGACGATCTCACGGTCGCGTCCTGCGGCATCCCGGAACGCCAGTCGATAGATCGTGAACGAGGGCGTGCCGTCGCGGACGATCGTCCCGTCGTCGATCCACCCGCAGAGGGTGGCGCCGGCGTCGTCGTACCGGCCGTCACCGTCACGCTCGCGGGGAACGTCGACGTGCGTGACGTTGATCGGGCTGCGGGCGTTGAGTTCGTCGAGGTCCGACTCCGAGAGCACGTCGTACGGGGGAGCGGTCGCCAGGTCGAGGTCGACGTCGGCGGCGTAGCGGAGTGCGGCGAACGGCGTGAAGCGAGGCACCCGCCCAGGATGTCAGCCGTTCGAGACAGCCACTGCATGCAGGTGAGAACAGGTGTTTGGTTTTTTGACGTCGTTATGCTACGATGTCGGGATGGCGGACGTGATCGAACTGGAGCGATCGGAACGTGTCGCATCGTTCGATGCCGATGCGCACGATCTCCGCAAGCGTGGGTTGCGGGAGTCGATCAACGAGATCGCCGGGCTGCGCAACGTGGCTGATGGTCGGTTGGTCGATGTGGCGGTCGAGCTGTTGGCCGACGAGACCCTGTTCTCGGGTCCGGGCACCGAGACCGTCGAGAAGTTCTTGGCGTGGCGGTGTGGGCTGACGGCGTCGTCGGCGAAGAAGTACGTCGATGTGGCGCGTCGTGCCGCTGAGTTGCCGGCGACGATGCAGGTTCTTCGGGCGGGGGAGATCTCGTTGGATCAGGTGGTGCCGATCGTGCAGTGGGTGCCGGCGTGGGCCGACGATCAGTTCGTCACCCAAGCCGTGAAGCTGA
>JBCCTP010000220.1:0-7386 GCA_039198505.1 Actinomycetota bacterium
TCGGCGAGGAACGACATCATCACCTCGGCGACCTCGATGACCGCTGCATTCGGCTCGATCGACAGCTCGAACTCGACCGGCCCGACCTCGGCTTCGTACTCGGCGACGAGCGCTGCGGCGGCGTCGGGATCGAAGTCGGGGTAGTCGGTCTCGGTGTACCAGCGCGACGCCGGGTTGATCGGGCCGTCGGCCGGCTCCGTGAGTCCCGACCGGAAGTTCTCGATGAGGAAGTCCCGATCGATCGCATGGGCCATCGCTCGACGCACCCGAAGATCGTCGAACGGCGGCGCGGCGGTGTTCAGCAACCACAGGTACTCGTTGGCGCCCGCAGTGCCGATCCACACGTCGACCTCGTCGTCCTCGAGGAAGTCGACGATGTCCTCGTCACCCGGGCTGATGTAGCCCTCGATGTCACCCGCCTCGAACGCCTGGCGCTTCACCGTCTGGTCGACGAGGTACTTGAAGTTGATCGCGTCGAGGTACGGCAGTCCCTCGTCGGCGCGCCAGTAGTTCGGGTTCCGCACGACGCGTGCGCCGTCGCCCGGCGTCCAGCTCTCGAGCATGAACGGCCCGGTCCCCACGAACGTGTCGTTCTGGCCGATCGTCGACGGCGACACCATCCACCCCGGTTGACCGACGAACTGGTGGGGGAACGCCGCCCACGGGCTGAGCATCGTGACCAGGACGTTGAGATCGTCGACCACCTCGATCGACGCGACGTTGGCGAAGTTGAAGCCGACGGTCGCAGACGTGCGGTACGCCTCGAGGTTGGCGACGACTGCGGCCGCGTCGACGGACTCGCCGTCGTGGAAGACCAGATCCGGACGCATCGTGATGGTCCACTCGGTGAAGTCGTCGTTCGGGGTGAGCGCCTCGGCGAGGTTCGGCACCCAATCGGCGTTCTCGTCGAGTCCGACCAGTGAGTCGTTCAGAGCACCCATCAGCCGGATGGTGCCGGGCGCCACCGCCGTGGTGGTGTTGAACCCGGTGCCGTCGTTGGTGAGACCCCAGGTGATCTCGCCGCCGGCCACGGGGTCACCAGCGGCGTCACCGGACTCACCCTCGCCTTCACTCGTGAGCTGCTCGTCGTCCTCGAGCGGTGCGGCGGTCGACTCGGACGACCCGCCGCCACCACCGCCGTCGTCACCAGCTTCGTCCCCGTCGGACCCGGCTCCGGACTCGTCGCCGCCTCCGTCGTCGGAGTCGGCATCGGACTCGTCGGCACCGGACTCGTCGGCCGCCTCGGTGGCGGCCGGCTCGTCGTCGTCACCGGCGTCGTCGTCACTTCCACCGCATGCGGCCGCGACGAGCGCAAGGCTCGCGAATGCGCCCAGGATCCTGGTCCGTCGCCCCATGAGGGCCCCCCAATCTGTCGTGCGACCACTCCCCAAGCGGCCGATCGGATCGGACACTAGCCCATCGCGCGAAGTTTCGTGAACACGTTCAGAGAATCAGCTACCGTCAGAGCGCACCACGAGGGGACCAGCACCATGACGCAGACCGAGACCGACACGTCGACGCACATCGACCACCCGACCGACGCGGTTCCACCGCCCATCGTCGACCGCCACTTCGCCGCTCGATTCCTCCGCGCGGTCGACCGTCCGCTCGACTACGGGGTCGTCCTGCTGTTCAACGACTGGTGGGCCGAGGCGCCGCAGAGTGCGATCGACGCCTACGTCGACCACCTGCGTCGGGCTCCCGGCGCCGAGGAGTTCCTCGCGGCCCGTCACCTCCCCGAACCGACCCGGGTCGAAGACCTCGCGTCGTGCGCCGCCGGAACGCTCGGACACGGCTACCACTCGTTCATCGTCGACCACGGTCTCATGGCGAACCTCGGCGTCGACTACCGGACGTTCCACGACCGACTCCGCGCCGAGGGCGCACTCGACCGGTTGCCCGACGATCTCGCGTACACGATCGTGCGCGGCTTCCAGATCCACGACGTGCTCCACACGCTGACCGGGTTCTCTCCGACCCGGCTCGGTGAACTCGCGCAGGCGGGCTTCCACTTCGCCCAGCTGCAGTTCCCGTACCACGCGATGCGCTTCGCGGTCACCACCGCCCACCTCGCCTTCGTCGATCCCGCGTCCATCACGAAAGCGATGGACGCCATGACCGACGGCTGGGCGATGGGGCGTGCGGCCGAGAACACCCACTTCCATCGCTGGGAGGACGAGTGGGACACCCCTCTCGACGACCTCCGCGACCGGTTCGGCGTGCGCCCGTACGCATCGGGCGCCTGACGGTCGAACGTCATGGCTCGGCCGCCGGCGAGCGCGGAGGACCGCGAACGGGAGCGTCGCCGGCTTCGACGTGCGGCGCTCGAGGTCTACCGCGAAGGCGGCGTCGCGGCCGTCACCGTGCGGGCGGTCACGAAACGAGCCGGTGTCTCGTCGGGGACGCTCTACAACTTCTTCCCCAGCGTCACCGAGCTGCTCCGCTCGCTGTATCTCGAGCCGATCCGGCGGTCGGGTGAACGACTCGCCGACGTCGTCGAAGCGCATCCCGACCCGGTCGAACGGGTCCACGTCCTCCTCACCGAGTACGTCTCGTTCATGCGGCGGTTCCCCGAGATCCACCGCGGCGTCCTGCTCTTCGTCCGACCTGCGTCGATCGATCCGCCCGAGATCCGCCCGCCGACCGAGATCCCGTTCTTCCGTCACCTCCGCGACGCGATCGACGAGGGGATCCGCACGGGAGCGATCGACTCGCTCGGTGCCTCGCCCGACGACCGGGCGAGGCTGATCTGGGCGAGCCTCCACGGTGCGCTCGCCCTCCCGGTCAACCTCGACGGCTCCGACATCGACCCCGACGGCGCGCTCGCCGACGCGATGGTCGACCACCTCGTCGCCGGCCTCCGAGTCGGGTGACCGACCCGCCGCTGGGGCTCAGTCGGCCGACCGAGTTGCGTGGACCGCGTAGAGCGGGTCACCCCGAACGCCCGGATTGCGGTGTTCGGCGACGGGCTCGTCGAAGCCGTCGGTGAGGTCGAAGTAGGTCGCCACGATCGCGACGTGGCCCCGATCGTCGGTCGACAACCATCCCCGGATCGCCTTGGTCGGGAAACACCGATTGGAGAACGTGCACACGAACCGCCCACCGGATCGGAGGACGCGGGCGACCTCGGCGAACACGTCGAGGGGTCGGGTGAGATAGTCGACCGACACGCAACAGGTCACCGCGTCGAACGAGTCGTCGTCGAACGGAAGCACCGGGGTGACGTTGAGATCCTGCACGGTCCACTCGTGGGCCATCGGGTTCGCTGCCAGCTCCGCGCCGTTCATGCCCGTCACGACGAGCCGCTGCGGCCGGGTCCGGAAGTGGGAGATCCACGACGAGCAGATGTCGAGCACGTCGCCGGTCAGTCCGAGCTCGTCGTAGAGCTCGCCGACCGCAGCGATGGCGCCGTCGTCGATGTGCGTCACGAATCGCTCCATCGCGTAGAAGCGGTCGTCGGAGGACTCGTCCTGGCGATCGAAGAACCCGGCCGGGAACTTGGTGACGTGCAGGTCGCCGGTCTCGGTCACGCGGCGCACCTTCCCACAGGTTCCGGGCGGGTCCATGACGCTCGTGCCGATCGGTGTGAGCGCACGAGACGATGCCCCACGGTTCGCCCAGAGTTCACTCAAGACCGTTGCTCCACACGTCGATCTCCCTGGCGTGGAGCAGCCGACGATTCCCCCGCAGCGCTGCTTGGTGTGCGACCACCCGTTCACGTTCGCCGATCGCCGCTGGTGGAACCCGATCACCCGGTCCGCGACGTGCCTCGACTGCGGACCGGCCACCGCGAAGCGCTGGTCCGACGCCCGGTTCGTCCGCCACCGCGCGCCCGCGTGAACACCGAGCGAACCAGCGCTGACCTCGTCGCGCACAGCGCCCCGGGCAGCACAGGTCGCCGAACCGACCCGCGAGACTCGCGGTCGTGCTCCCTGCGCCGACCGCCCGCTCCGTCGACGGCCTCCACCTCGAGGTCGACGAGTCGACCGCGGACCGGCGGCTTCTCCGACTGACGGCCGAGCGCGATCTGACCGACCTCGGGTCAGGGCACTTCGCCGACCCGACCGGCGGGGTGCTCTGGCCTCGACACGAGATGGATCACGGCATCGAGTGGTGCGGTTTCGCCTTCACCCAGTTCGCGCTCCCGGTCACTGCCGGATCCGACCTCGACTTCGACTTCGCACCGACGCCCGGCCTGCACTCCCCCTCGGTCGTGCTCCCCCTCCTGGGGCGGCTCGACGACCGCGTCACGTTGCTCGCACCGCTCGCGGCACCGCACGAACAGATCATCGCCGTGAGCGAGCGGGGACTGCGGTGGGGGTGGCACGGCGACCTCGCCACGGTCCCGGCCGGGTTCGCGACCGAGCTGGGCTGGTACGAGGCCGATGACGTCGCCTCGGCGCTCACGTCGTGGCGTCACGATCTCGGTCTCGACGACGGCATGCCGTCGCACGACACGACGTCACGTCGATCGACACTCGTGTCGCACCTGTCGTACTGGACCGACAACGGTGCCGCCTACTGGTACCGGACCGAGCACGGCCGGACCATCGTCGAGTCGGTCGTCGACGTGGTCGCGGCGCTCGACGGCGACGACATCCCGGTGCGCAGCGTCGAGATCGACTCGTGGTGGTATCAACACGAGATCCCCCGACCGATCGCCGAGATCGGATACCCCGATGACGTCCCGCCCACCGGGCTCATGCGATGGGAGCCACGCGCCGACGCATTCGCGCCCGACGCCGGACTCCCCGATCTGCGCTCCGTGCACGAGCGCCTCGGCGGTCGACCGCTGATCCTCCACACCCGACATCTCTCGCCGTCGACGCCGTACGTCGCCGAGTGGGTCGACAGCGAGTGGTGGGTCGAGGAGTTCGCCGCGCAGCCGGCCGACCCGACGGCGTTCCGACGGTGGTTCGACGACGCAGCGGCAGCCGGCGCCACCGTGATCGAACTCGACTGGATGATGGTGACCTGGTTCTGCGTCCGTGCGCTTCGACGCCAGCCGGGACGCGCACTCGACTGGCAGCGGGCACTCGACCGGCTCGCCGGAGAACGCGACATCGACCTCGTGTGGTGCATGGCGACGCCGGCCGATCTCATCGCGGCGGCCGAGCTCGACCGCGTCGTCGCGGTGCGGACCTGCGACGACTATCGGTTCGCCGAGGATCCGGCCTTCCTCTGGCGATGGTTCCTCATGGTCAACCGCCTCGCCGGTGCACTCGGGCTCACCGTGTTCAAGGACTGCTTCTTCTCGAGCGCCGACGTCGGCGACGGCTCCGACGCGATCGATGGCGATCCGCACGCCGAGGTCGAGGCGCTCTTGTCCGCGCTCTCGGGCGGTCCGGTCGGCATCGGCGATCGGATCGGTCGCACCGACCGCGAGGTCGTGATGCGCACGTGCGACGACGACGGTCGACTCCGTCGGGTCGATCGCCCGATCGCCGCCGTCGACGACTGTCTGTTCGGCCAGGGCGCCGACGACGATCGCCTCACGTGGGCGATCACGACGGCGACGCGGCCCGACGGCGTCTGGACGTACGTCGTGGCGATCCATGCGTCGACCGACCGGACGCCGATCGGCGACGGGTTCGGATTCGACGGCGATCGTTTCGTGGTCGACTGGCGGAGCGGTGACGAGCGCATCGCCGATCGCATCGACGCCGACCTCGGACCGCGCGACTGGGCGCTGTGGCTCGTCGCTCCGCCTGGAGTGACGTCACTCCCACCCGACGCCGATCCGAGCCGGTACGTAGTCGTCGAGTCGGCTCATCCCGAGGATCTGGCACGTCGAGCTGACGCAGCAGCGCCTCACGAGGCCGTCCAGAACTGACGGGCGGCGTAGCCGTCGCGGCGGAGCCAGTGCTCGGTGTAGACGATCCGCCTCGCCTCCACGACGACGACACCGCCGGGGTCGTCGTCGGGGGAGCGGCCCTGTTCGATCTGCTCCGACTCCCACCGGAACGCCTCCCAGTACTCACCGAAGCGCGGGTCGTCGCTCGACACGCGCTCGGCCTCACCGAAGATCTGGGCACCCCGGCTTCCCGCGAGGCCGACGAGCGGCGCGTGAACGCCGATCGACACCCGCGGATCGGCGGCGATGTTGCGCATCTTCGGTGAGCGGCCCGACGCGGTGAACATCAGCGAGAAGCCGAGGTGGAAGTAGCGGACCGGTGTGGCGAGCGGCCCGTCGGGTCCGCAGGTCGCGAGCACACACATGTTGTGGGTCGACAGGAGCTGGAGGATGCGCTCCTCGAGGACGTCCGCCGGGAGCTGCTCGGTCGGCATCGGATCGGCCAGCCACGGATTCGTCAGCGCCATCCGACGACGCTAGATCCACCGACGCGACGGATCGGCTTCACTCGGTCGTGGAGCGATCGACCTCGTTCACGAACCGGAGCAGCGGCATCGAGGCCCGCACGACGTCGACGATCATCGGCACGACGGAGCCGTCGAGCCAGTCGTCGCCCGTCAGCCGCCGCATCACCTCCAACGATCGCAAGCGCACGGCGTCGGCCACCTCGTGACCGGCGTCGGCCTCGAACCCCCGCGGCATCCGCACGAGCCGATCGTCGACCAGGTCCTGCCCGGCCGCATGAAGGCGGTCCACCACGTCGCGCCATCGATCCGGCTCGTCGAGGATCCTCCGCCGGACGGGAGCGAACGACGCGGCACTCGGCCGATGGAGGCCCGCCCCGACGAAACCACCCGCCGCCGACACCTCGACGTGGACACACGCCTCGTGGGTCGGTTTCGTCCCGGTCGTCGTGAGGAGAGCGCGGACCGCAGTGGCGTACGGCTCGGCCTTCGCATAGCGCTGGTCGCGGAGCTGGCGGAACACGGTCCGCCGGCCACCGGACACCGGCCACACACCCTCCGTCAGTTCGCGCGACGCCGCCTCGAGGACCTCCACGAACGGATCGACGACGATCGCGGCGAACTCCTCACGTCGAGCCTCGAACCAGTCGCGCCGGTTGTTGCGCTCGAGGTCGGCGAGCAGATCGAACGCGGCGGCGCTCATCCGCCGGGGCGGGGTCACGGAATGACGCCGGCGTTCTTCAGCTCGATGATGTGATCCCAGTCGAGACCGAGTTCGAGACACACCTCCTCGGTGTGCTGGGCGTACTCCGGCGAGGCCGATCGGGGCTCCCACGGTGTCCCGCCGAAGTCGACCGGTGACGCCACGCCCCTCACGGTCGTTCCGTCGGGCGCCGGTACGTCGACGAAGCCTCCACCGGCCTCGGCCTGCGGATCGTCGAGCAGGTCGTGGGCGTGCTGGACCGGGGCCCACCAGACGTCCTCGCGGTCGAACAGCTCGGTCCACTCGTCGAACGTGCGCGTCGAGAAGATGCCGCCGAGCACCTCGCAGAGCTCGCGGGAATACAA